>JAFGNG010000143.1 GCA_016927125.1 Planctomycetota bacterium
ACTGCCAGGCGGAAGAGCCACTCCAGCCCGTAGCGCATCATCCAGCGCGGCGCTTGCGGCACCCTGCCGGTCAGGAAATCAAAGGCGGCACCCACGCCGATCATTACCGGGTGGATCCTGCCCGCGTGCTCTGCCATCCAGCGCTCTTGCTTGGGAGATCCCAGCCCCACCCAGAGCACCTCCGCGCCGCTGTTATTAATGCGTTCTACTACCTTCGCATCTTCCTCGGGAGTTAACTCCCGGAAGGGCGGGCTCTCCGCGCCTGCAACGGTAAAACCGGGGTAACGGCGTTGCAACTCCCGGCCGAGCTCCTCCGCCACCCCAACGCCCGCGCCATAAAAATAGCTGGCACCAATCCCTTCGCCCAGGTCGGCTGCCTTCGCGGCAAAGGCGAGGAGGAGGTCCGGGCCGTAAACCCGCTGTTGTCCCTTGGCGCCGAGGCGGCGTAGCGACCACACCAGCGGCATACCATCGGGAGTGGCAATCGCGGCCTGGTTGATAGCTTGCGCGAAGGTGGAATCAGAACTGGCCTGTATGGCGGAGTAGACATTGCAGACCACGATGTAGGCAGGTTGTTTGGATTGAGCCCATTGCAGGCTGCAGTCGCAGACTTCGTCGTAAGACGTGGTGCTGATCCCCACGTCCAGGATCCTTAGCTTTTGAGGCGCGTCAGGGAGGGGGGGTGCGCAGCTCAAAGGAATTCTCCTGGTTTAAGAAACCATGGTTATAAGCATTTACTTGCAGCCGGCAGGTTCAATGCGCGGATTTGCATTAGTGGCCGTTAAAGAAGCAAAACGCTGTCCGTGCCAGGATAACGATATCCAGCAAAATCGACCGGTTGTACAGGTAAAAGAGGTCGTAATCAATATTTTCATGGATGGGAGAACTGCGATCGCGGCTGACCTGCCAGAGCCCGGTCATGCCCGGGATTGCCATTAGCCGTTCACGCTGCACGGGGTTGTACTCGGCAACTACCTGCGGCATGTCAGGACGCGGCCCGACCAGGCTCATCTCCCCCTTGAGCACGTTTAGTAACTGCGGCAGCTCATCAATGCTGGTTTTGCGCAAAAACCTACCTAAGCCGGTAATATTACTGCTCCCCGGAGTGGGCTTGGCCGCGTAAGCAGGGGCACCCACATCCATAGTACGGAACTTGTAGATGGAAAAAGGTTTGCCGTTATGGCCGATGCGTTGTTGGCGGAAGATCACCGGCCCCTTGGACTTCCACTTGATGGCGATTGCTACCAGCAGCATAACCCATGAGGTGGTCAGCAAGAGGAAGGTCGAAATCACGATATCAAAAAGCCTCTTGGAGATCAGGCTGGGGAAGGACTGCTCCGCGGTGCGCTCCGAAACCAGGGGGATATCCCCGACAAAGCTGAGGCTGAAGCGGCGCAAAGACCCGGCCAGGAAGAGGGGCACATAATAGCTGGTAATGCCTGCGGCCGCACAGGTTATCTGAATTTCATGCAAGCGTTCGCTGTTCATCTTCGGCATGGCTATGAACAGGTGGAGAGAATTTTTCTCCTGCATGGTTTCCAGCATTTCCTCGCCGCCGCCAAAGAGCGGCAGCTTACGCCTGCCGGCCGGGCCGAAAGCAACCCAATCGCCAAGCTTGGAGATATTGTCATCAATAAATCCAATCGGCATCAGGCCAAGCTGTGGATTTCGGAGCAACCGGTCCGCCAGTTGGCGGCCGGTATCCCCCGCGCCATAGATTACCACTGGGCGCGAACCGACTCCGGCGGAGAGGAACCAGCTGCAGAGACGGCGGAAGAAGCCCCTCCCGATCATCACCAGCGGGACTGCCAGGATCATTGCCAGAATCAGAGCAATCCGGGGGAAGTGATCCTGCACCAGGAAGGAGATCGTGAGCGCAGCCATGGAATTCAAGGCCAGGCCCTTGAGGATCAAGACATCCTCCTGCACATTCAGAATACTGGCGCCGCGGCGGTAGAGCCCGAGCATGCCGAAAAAGAACAGTAAGAGGATCGCCATGCCGAAGCCGAGTTGGACAAAATAAGTTGAGTCCCAGACTATCCGGTGGCGGATCGAAGCGAAGATGGAGGACGAGTAAATGATACTTGCCAGCAGGTAAGAGATTGCCACGGCAGAGAAATCGAAGGCCAGGAAGGCAAGGCTGGTTAACTGTAAACGCCAGCGGAGGCCACTCAGAGGCGCGGAGCGGACTTCTTCATATACAAATTGCCGGCCATTACACTCAGAGATTGTGTATTCCATGCCACCCCCCTGGCAGCGCCTGATTTTTTTTCTGCAAGTTAGGCTATTTCCGCCGCTTCCTAACGCGCTATGGATAAATCGCCCCTCCCATCGGATTTTTCATCTTTCCGGCAGGAGGTTGACAGCGCAATCACTGTGCATTGAAAAAATCAGGTTACCTCACAGTTTCCGGCCGCACCAGCGGAAATCTCCGCTCCCCCGTGCAACCAGCAATATCATTAGATTATGTTTTTCATAGTCGTATGTCAAGATGCTAATGCCAGTTAAATAAAAAAATCAACTAAAACCGAAAAAACTATTATTGGCATAACCATTAGCACTATGGCTTGGTTATGAAGGTAGAGAAGCCAAGGGTAATTTCCCTGGAGCCAACTACTCAAAGACTTGACAGATTACTAACATGAGCTAAGATGCGTGCTGGTGCACAAACTGAGCCGATAACCCGCTTCCATCCTGGAGAATTGATATGGGTGATCTAATTCGTTTCGGTATTGCGATGGAATCCGATCTCCTGAAGGCCTTTGACCTTAGAAATGCCCGCAAAGGCTACGATAATCGCTCCGAAGCTATCCGGGATCTCATTCGGGGTTCCTTGGTAGCAGAACAATGGGAATCGGCCAAGGGCGAAATCGTAGGGGTGCTCTCCATTGTCTATAACCACCATAAGTTAGAACTACCAAAAAAACTCACTCACGCCCAACATAACCACCATAGCATGGTCGTGGCCACAGTCCACGTCCACCTGGATCACGACGATTGCCTGGAAATACTTATCCTGCGCGGCAAGCTGTCGGAGGTGCGGTTCTTCGCCGATGAAGTAATTAGCACCCGGGGGGTTAAGTATGGCGAGTTCTCCATGATGGGGGCTGAAGAAAAGCATTTGACATAATCCCACCACCATTCTATAATCCTGCCTCAATAGCACGATTAAAAAAAACGTATATATTATAATTAAGGTGTAAAGCCTGGTGTCTGGCTTTGTTAGTATAGCACCAGTTAAAGGGGTGCCTTTTTTATAAATCTTAGTATCACGATTAAAGAAAACATGCTAACTAAAGTGGGATGGCCTTGAATAGGAATCACAGGGGCGCAACTTGATTATTAATTGTTATTAAGAAAGGAAAGGTAGGATGAATAGGAATATTTGTGGCAATGGCTTAAAGTATCTTCTGGCCGGAATCTTGGTCTTAACCATTGGCTCGACCATGGCAGTAGCGCATTTTCAGGTGCTGATTCCCACAACCGATATTGTTGAAACCCCGGCGGAAAAAAACCTTGCCCTGGAAATCCTCTTTACCCATCCCATGGAAAACGGCCCGGTTATGGAGATGGGCTCCCCCCGGCAGTTCGCCGTGTTGGTTAATGGCGAGAAGATTGATCTCCTTAAGTCGCTGGTTGCAAAGCAAGTGGATGGCAAGGCCGCTTACAGCGCGCAATACGAAATCAATGAACCCGCGGATTATGTTTTTTATCTGGAACCCGCGCCTTACTGGGAACCGGCTGAGCAGAAGATGATCATTCACTATACCAAGGTTGTAGTCGACGCCTTTGGCGCGGAGGAGGGTTGGGATGCCATGGTCGGTATGCCTGTGGAGATTGAACCGCTGGTGCGCCCCTATGGGTTGTGGACCGGCAACCAATTCCGTGGAATTGTGAAGAGGTCAGGCAAGCCGGTACCCTTTGCCGAGATTGAAGTGGAATATTATAATATTGACAACGAGGTCACCCCGCCCGCCGATGCCTTTATTACCCAGGTTATCAAGGCGGATGCTTCCGGGACATTTTCTTATGTTATGCCAAAATCTGGCTGGTGGTGCTTTGCCGCGCTCCTGGACGGTGATACGCAGATGGAGAATCCTGAGGGCAAGCTGGTGGATGTCGAGCTGGGCGGCCTGCTTTGGGTCAAATGCGTAGATATGGAGTAACATGCATATACCTGACGGGGTTCTGTCAGTACCGGTAATCGCCGCTACCACCGCCCTGGCCGCGGGCGGCACCGCCTTGGGCCTGCGGAAGATGGCTATGGAAAATGTACCCCGGGCGGGGGTATTGGCCTCGGTCTTCTTTGTTGCCAGCCTGATCCATGTGCCGATCGGTATCAGCAGTGTGCATCTAT
>JAFGNG010000144.1 GCA_016927125.1 Planctomycetota bacterium
TCGATAATGCCTTGCGCGCCCATTTCTTTGAGACGGGGGATGATATTGCGCACCACGGTTTCATCCACAATCGTCTCCACCGCCACCCAGTCGCTGTCGGCGAGGTTGTTGATGGTCGGGCTGTGCAGGCTGGGAAGTACCTTGACGATCTTATCAAGGTTCTCCTTGGCGGCGTTCAGCTTCAGCATGACCTTCGCCTTGGCGTCGAGCGCGCTCTTCAGCATCAGGCAGAGCGCGTCCATCTTCGCCCGCTTCCACTTGTCTTGGGCGGCGGCTTTGTTTGCAACCACTACGGTTACGGATTCGGCAATGCTCTCAATAATGCGCAGGTTGTTGGCCTTGAGGCTGGAGCCGGTTTCGGTAATCTCAATAATCGCGTCCGCCAGATACGGCACCTTCACCTCGGTCGCGCCGTGGGAAAACTCCACGGTAGCCTTGACCTGGTTGTCGGCCAAGTACTTCCTGGTAAGGTTGACGACCTCGGTGCTGATCACCTTGCCCTCGAGATCCTTGACCGATTTAATCTTGGAATCCTCCGGCACGGCCAGCACCCAGCGCACTGCCTGGCGGGAAGCCTTGGCGTAGGTCAGGTGTTCGAGAATCTCAACATCCGAGTCGTTTTCCCTGGTCCAGTCGAGACCGGTGATGGCCATATCCAGTACGCCGCGCTCGACATAGCGGCTCATCTCCTGCGGGCGCAGCAACATGGCTTCGAGTTCTTCATCATTACTGCGGGGATAGTAGCTCCGGCTGGATACGGAAAAGCTCCAACCCGCTTTTTCAAGCAATTCAAAGGTAGATTTCTGCAGGCTGCCCTTGGGCAGACCAATTTTTAAAGTAGGCATTAGGTTCTCCTGAGTTTCTTATTTTAAGTTATCTTTTTTTGCAGAGCGGGCACTTGCTCTTGGCGCAACCCTTTTCCAGGTGGAGATGCAAGAGGTAAAAGAACAAGGCGCTGTCGCTGGCGTCCATGGTAAGCTGCACTAGCTTTCTGAGATTCTGCTTGTTCCCGCTCTTCGGAATCAGGTTAAGTTGTCTGGCCAGTTTTACCGCTTCGGTTGAAAAAGCCATGTTGATACCGGGCACCTCGGCCATCAGGATGCGATCCGCGATGTGCCGCCGTACCGGTTCGATTTCGTTAAGGGCGCGGCGGGCTTCGCTGATCTTCATCTCGGCCAGGTGCCCAAGATGCATGCCGCCGGTATGTTCAAAAATTCGGCCTAGGACGCCGCGGATCTGGATGGCGAGTTCCTCGCTGTTTTCAAGCGGGCTGAGCACCCGGGCGATCTCGCCCAGGCGCGAAACCCGGACCTCGTTCCAGTTTACAAAGGCCTTGCGCATACGTTTGATTGCCGCCAACGCATCCTTAAGTTCTACGCCGTCTTCGGTGATGATGGCGCAGACCAATTCCTCGGCACTACTTAACCGTTCCTTCATATCCTTGTCGTGCAGCTTCCTCAAAGTCTGCATAACCTTTGTAAGCCTGGCTTCAACAGGCATAGACTTTGGGGGGTTCTTGGTGGCAGAAGCCATTTTCTTTTCTCCGTCAAATAGACGCAACTTATTATTTTTAAAGATGTTATGCCTTAGCGTAAGGTTATTTATATAGCCAAACAGTTTTATAGAACATTTATTCTGTAATGCCAATAAGTTTCGATCTTTTTTGTCAGTTTCCGGCCGTAATCCTTTGTGAGTCAAATAATAAAAAAACAAGCCTGTTAGCGTAGGCTTGCGGCTGCATACGTCGGTTTATCTCTCCCGCTAAAAAGCTGGTCAGCGCGGAGAACCAGCGCCTCCCTGTAAAAAGTAACAGGTGATGATGCTGCGCTGCGGATAATATGCCTCACTGGTGCTATTTATGTCAGGGAAGGGCGCTGCTGTCAAGGAAAATTCAACGCGCCGACTGCCAGTGGCCTGAAAGATGCTTGCTTAATCCCGATCTTCTTGATACTTTCTCGGAGCAGGGCTTTATTTGGGTTACAGGTGCTTTACCAGGATTTCATTGTCACCTTGGGATAATTGGACGTTGCTATGCTGGGTGAAGAACGCGCGCGGGTAACCATCATGGGGCTGGGGCTGTTTGGCGGCGGGGTGGGCGCGGCGCTCTTCTGGTCGGAGCTTGGCTCGACAGTTACGGTTACGGATTTGCGTAGCGCCGAGGAACTGGCCCCTTCCATTAAACAGCTTGAAAAGACCAGCTGCCGCTTTGTCCTGGGTGAACACCGGGATGAGGATTTCATCAATGCGGACCTGATCGTGGTTAACCCGGCAGTCAAACCGGACAACGGTTACCTCGCCCTGGCCCGGGAGCACGGGGCTAATCTCACTACTGAGGTTGGTACGGTGCTGCGCCTGGTTCATGGCCCGGTCTTCGGGGTAACCGGCTCCAACGGAAAGAGCACAACCACAGCGCTATTAGGGAAGATTCTGACCCACGCCAATCATAAAACTTTGATCGGCGGGAACCTCGGTGGCTCGCTCCTGCCGGAGATGAAGAATTACTGGCCCTCGGCGCCGGTGGTGCTGGAACTCTCCAGTTTTCAGCTCTTCTACCTTGATCGTGACAAGCTCTCTCCGAACTACGCGATCATTACCAATCTTTCCCCCAACCACCTGGACTGGCACCAGACTGTTACTGATTACTACACTGCCAAGCAGAATATCCTTCGCCACCAGCATCCCGATGATACTGCCATTCTTAATGCTGAGGATCCGGTGCTGCGTGAATGGTCGGAAGAATGCTGCGCGCGGGTGGGGCTGTACGGTTGGAACGATCCGGACATCCCTAACGCGGCGTTTGTCAGTGGTAATGACATCATCCTCCGCCTCGCGGGGCATGAGAAGGCCGCGCTCTCGCTCGACTCCCTGAAACTCCCCGGCAGGCATAATGTGGAAAACCTGCTGGCCGCCGCGCTGGCCGCATACATGTATCTGCATGATACAAAATCTATAAAACATGGCCTTGAGGAGTTTACCGGCCTGCCGCACCGGCTAGAGCTGGTCGGCGAAAGCAAGGGCGTGCGTTATTATAATGACTCCATTGCCACCACCCCGGAATCAGCGATTGCGGCACTTAATTCTTTTGACTGCCCCAAGGTGATCATTCTTGGCGGTTATGACAAAGGGATTAGTTTTGTAGAACTGGGGCGGGCGGTTGACGAGAAAGCCTGTGCGGCGGTCGTGCTTGGTCAGACTGCGGAAGGGATTGCGAAAACTGTTCATAAAGCCGAGGTTTACCCGGCACAAACCCTTGCGGATGCAGTGGCAAGGGCAGGGGAGCTTTGCCCGAAGGGGGGGGCGGTCTTACTCAGCCCGGCCTGCGCCAGTTATGATATGTTTACCAACTTCGAAGAACGCGGCAAATGTTTTTGCGAGATCGTGAAGAAGCTGGCTGAGTAGATTTTATTCCTTGCTGTTACCGCTTTGCCAAGGCGTCCAGCTACTCCTTTTTACCCTTGGATTGTGCCTTTATTTTTCCTATCATATGATCTGTTGGTGTGTTGGATAAATTGAAACCTCATTTCTACAGGGGGGAATTCATGTCTGCAAGAGGATCTTCTAGAGACCGCTGGAGCAGCCGGAGCGCCTTTGTCCTGGCTGCAATCGGCAGCGCGGTAGGGCTTGGTAATGTTATCCGGTTTCCAGCCGTTTGCTATGAAAACGGCGGGGGCGCGTTCTTTATCCCCTACCTGGTGGCCTTGTTTACCGCTGGCATTCCGCTCCTGATCCTTGAATTTGGCGTTGGCCAGATGACACAGCTCTCCGCCCCCAAAGCTTTGAAAAAACTCAACCCTCATACTGAATGGGTCGGCTGGTTTGCCCTCCTGGTTGCGTTAGTGATCTGTTTTTATTATTCCGCTCTCATGGCCTGGGCGGCTCAATACCTTTATTATGCTGTCATGGGATTTTTTAACAGCGGCCAACTGGCTTGGTCGGCTGCGGCGATTAAAGGCGGTGAAGCAGCTTTCTTTGAAACGGTTATTCGCAATGATTTTTCTGAATTGGGAGAGGCCGCTACTTTCAGTGACCTCTGGACATATTATTGGCCGGTGGTGATAGGGCTTGCAGTAGTCTGGTTCGCCACTTATGCAATTATCTACAAGGGGGTACATCGGGTTGGCAACGTAGTTAAGTGGACCGTGCCCCTCCCCATTGTTGTCTTGGGGATTCTGATTGCCAAGGGGATCAGTCTTCCGAATGCTGAAGATGGCATCCTCTATTACCTGACGCCCAATCTTGCAAAACTCGGAGATCCTAAAACCTGGCTGGCGGCATACGGGCAAATTTTCTTTTCCCTCACGATTGGCTTTGGCGTGATGATTGCCTATGGCAGTTATCGCTCCAAAGACTCCGATGTCACCAACAATGCCTTTATCACCGCGCTCAGTAATTGCGCAATTAGCTTTATCGCCGGCTTTGCGGTATTCAGCGTGGTTGGGTTCCTGCAACTACAAGGGGAAGAGATTATTCAAAAAGGGAAAGGCCTGGGCCTGGCATTTATAACCTATCCCACCGCGATTACAGAGATGGGCGGCTATTGGTCACCGATTATTGGGGTGATCTTCTTCCTGATGCTGCTCCTCCTTGGAATAGATTCTTTGTTTTCCCTTGTTGAAGCCGCAGTGGCTGCCTTGCGGGATCGCTATGTTCACCTTACCCAACATAGGTTAACTTTTTTGATCTGCCTTGTCGGATTTGTTGCCAGTATTATCTTTTTTGCTAATCGCGCGGGGATCTTCTGGCTCGACACTTTTGATCATTGGACTAATGAATATGGCCTGGTGCTGGTGGGTTTGCTGCAATGTCTGATTGTGGGCTATTTTTATAAAACCGACAGACTGCGGGATTACATCAACAAGGTTTCCGAGATCAGGCTCTGGGGCTGGTGGGAACTCTGCATCCGGATTATTACTCCCACAGTACTGACCTTCCTGCTCTCTTACACCCTTTTAGAAGACATTGAATCCGGCAAGATTTACGGGGTCTATGGTACCGCCTTTGATTCTCTTGCCAAGTACCCGGTAATTGGCTTCGCCGGGTTATTCTTTATCGCCTTTGCCATGTCAAAGATGTGGAGCTATCTCTTATATATTAGCTTGGGAGTGGCGGTCTTTTTTGTAATCTGGTATCTCTTGGGTGAGACCTCCCCGGCGATCTTCTGCGCCCTGGCAACCTCCATCCTGATCGGCGGTTTGATCCATTGCCTCTCGGTAGCGAGGAAGGGCAAGGTTAATCCGGAGCCGGAGGCGTAAGCTAAGCACGTTTTGAATTATTCTAAAACTGGCATGCCTGGTCTCTCTCCGGGCAAGCCGGTTTTATTCTGTTTTACCTAGTATATAAAATTGCTTTCCCGCCTGAGAAGTATTCGATCTCTCGCTTATTTGTATTTTGAAATCCAACCCAGGCGGGATTATTTTGGAAGAAAAGCTCTTCCAGTTGGGGGAAGATAAAAACCGCGCCGAAGCTATCCGGGTCGGTGGATACCGCCAGGACCCGTCCTTCATATTCTTTGGTAAGGCGTGGCAGCCAACGCTCTGCCTTCAGGTTGTAGGGAGGCTTCAGGATCTCAGCTGTAGAGAGCGGGGCAAGATAGAGTTCCTTGTTGCTGTTGAAGCCGTCGAACCAATGCTTGAGGAAGATTACGGTTTCATTGTGGGTTGCCATATCGCCAACAATCAGAACCTGCTTCTGCTCTTGAATACCTTCACTCAGTTCTCTCAGCATTTTGGTAAAGACCCGGCCCTGTCCGGTATAGCAGCGCGCCCACTTATAGGCTGACTGCCCGGCATAAGCAGCATAGGCAAAGAGCAGTATCAGGATAAACCGGCGGTAATTTCTGTTTACCCTGCCGAGGGATGCGGTCAGAAAGACATTCGGGATGGTAAAGGCAAGGATTGCTGGCAAACGATACCGGAATTGGATCAGCTTGCCGAAAGAGGTATAGGCCAGGAGTTGGGGCAAAAAGATCAGGCCGGATAAAAACATGATCGGCAACAGGCTGCTCCTTATTCTCCGCCTGTCCCCGGCGCTTCCCTGCTTGCGCAAGAATATCCAAACAAGCAATAGCAGGGAAACCAGGAGTATAGGCAGATCGCTCTTCTTGAGAAAATCCGTCGCTACCTGTGGCAGAAAAGCAAAGGGAAAGCTGCTGGTGACATTGGTGGTTACATTCAACATGGTCAAGCGCAGGTAGATTATTCCAAAAATGAATATTCCCAGCATAATGCCGAGGGTAACCAGGTTTTTCTTAATTGCCTCCCGCCATTTCCCCTCCGGCAGATGTTCTTTGGTCAGCCAGACCCTCAGTAAAAGTACCGCCGGGATCATCAGGATAAAGGTTTCCTTAGGGAGGATCATCAGGAACAGGCAAAGGATAAATAGGATTTGATAACGTGTTCGCCGCTTGCCGGCATGAATTTCCAGCCCCATAAAAAGAAGCGCCAGAGAGAGAAAAAAAGTCGCTTCCGCCTCGGTCGGCGCGAGGAGAAAGTAAATATTCGCCTGCGGGCCGAGGAGGGTTAGAAGGGGAAAGACAATAGCCTCCGGCAGCTTCAAGCCTATCAGCCGGCAAAAGAGATAGAGGAAGAAGCTAGTCAGGACTGCTACCGCCCCGTCATGGATCTGCCAGCGGAAAGGGTGGGGGCCGAGGAGAGCGGTCTTGATAATTCTATAGCTGGGGTAGAATGGCCGAACCCGCCGGTCGCTTTTCCATTCAATCTCCTCTTGGATCAGTTTGGTAACGCTCTTGCCGCCGGTGAGTTGGTTCTGGAATTTGATAATCTCGTGATCGTCCATGAAGTGCCAGCCGGAGGTCAGCGCCCCGCTGGTGCAGATTCCGCAGAACCAGAGGGCGGTAAAGGCGAGAAAGACTGTGAGATATTCAACCCAGCGCGTTTTCATTTTCAGCCTGTCGGTTATTTGGTGGCGACAAAAGCAAGGTTCCAAGCAAAGCGTTTCGTTGCGGGGATTTTTTTGAGCAGGCGATCCAGTTTTTCCAGCCGGTTGTAGCTTGGCCTCAGCCGCGGCTCTTCTCGAATAATCTTTTTCCAATAACGTTCTTGGTTGGGGTGAATCCGCTCGATTAAATAAAACCGCAAGAAAATCCACAGTGTTGCCAACCAGAAGGTGTCCCAGGATACTCGCGCGAACAGGCCTTCAATCTCCTTGACAATCTTGATATCCAGGGGATGCTCGTTCTTGGTGCGGACCTGGTCAGCCATGCGACGATAGATATTGATGATGGGGTTATGCCTGAGCGGATCCCAGCAGCAAGCCATCCCACCGGGCCGTAACACCCGGTGCATCTCGCGCAAGGTCGTGGTTGGGTTTACATGATGCAGGAGGTTGGCGGCGTAGACAATATCGAAGGAATTGTCGGGGAAGGCGATCGCCTCCGCGTTCATGAGCTTACGCTTCACGGTAACGCCATACTTGGCGGCGAGCTTCCCTACCACCTGCAGCATCCCGGGGGAATTATCGGTCGCAGTGCAGCAGGCGTTCCGGGTGGCGAAATAGACGCTGGCTTCCCCCGCGCCGCAGCCCAACTCCAGGAACTGTTTGCCCTTAACCTCCCCCAAGTGTTGCACCAGGAAGCGGTTCTCGGGAGAGGTGGCGCCTTCGAAGAAGGTCTGGATATCGATCTCGGTGGGATCAATATTCTCCGCCCACTCATCGTGGAAGTCAGCTTCGCTAGGTGGGGTTTGCAGGGCACTTATCTTCAAGGCGGATTATCCTTCTCTGTTATCGGGGAGGGAGAGTACCTTCCGGGCCAGTTCGGTCTCGCGGTTATCCTGAATCGCCCCTGGGAGTTTTTCCGGATCAAGATTGCGCACTGCCGCGACCCAGTAGAGCGGCCGGTCCTGGCCCTGTTCAAAGATCCGGACAATATACTCGCCCAGCACACCGAGGCTGACCAGGATCAACCCGGTAAAGAAAGTGAGCAGGATAACAATCGAGGTCCAGCCCGGAACGGTAATCTCGAGGATAAATTTTTCATACAGGGTTTTTATAAAATACAACAGGCTCCCGCCCCAGAGGATAAAGGCAATCACCATAATCACCCTCACGGGAGTTGCGGAAAAGCTCAAGAGGCCGTCAAAGGCCAGGCGGATCATGCGGAGCAGGGAGTAACCGCTTTTGCCAGCGTAACGCTCCCGGCGATCATAAAGGATGTGGCTTTGCCTGAAACCCACATGGCTGAACAACCCCCGCAGGAAGCGATGCGGCTCGCGGAAGTTGCAGAAGGTGGTCAGCACCTGCCGATTGAAGGCGCGGAAATCTCCGCAGTTCTCCAGGACCTCGTTATTGCTGAGCCGCCGCATCAGTTTATAAAATAGCCTGGCGGTAGTGAGTTTGAACCAGCCTTCCCCGGCCCGCTCGCGGCGTTGGGCGTGGACAATGTCATAGCCCCGCTCAATTTCTGCAACCAGTTGTAGGATTAACTCCGGCGGGTCCTGCAAGTCCGCATCAATGGTTACGATGATGTCCCCGGAGGAGAAATCCAGCCCGGCGCCGAGCGCTCGCTGGTGTCCGCAGTTGCGCGCCAGGTGGATAACCTTGACAGCCTGGTCCGCGGCAGCGAGTTTATCCAGGATTTCGCCGGTGCGGTCCTTACTGCCATCATTAATAAAGATGATTTCGAGCTGCTTTCCGGCAAGCTTATCCTTGAGGAGGGCTGTTTGCGAGTAGAATTCCTGCAGCGACTTTTCTTCATTATAGCAAGGCACTACAATTGAAATCAGCTTGTGTTCCATCCTGGATGCCCCCTGCTCTCCAGCACCCCGGCATCGTCCTTGTTGCCGGGGTTTGAAGAAGAAACCTTCTGATTTGTTTTTTCTCTATTACTTGTCTGTCAACGCGGCCACGCCGGGGAGGGTCTTGCCTTCGAGGAACTCCAGGCTGGCGCCCCCGCCGGTGGAAATATGGCTGACCTTATCCGCGTATCCGGACTTGTTAATCGCGCTTACGGAATCACCGCCGCCGATAATGCTGATGCAATCGGTCTGGGCAATCACTTCGGCGATGGCAAAGGTGCCCTTGGCAAAGGCGGGCTTTTCAAAGACCCCCATCGGGCCGTTCCAGACCACGGTCTTGGCGCCTGCGATCGCCTGCTTGAAGAGTGCAATGCTCTTGGGGCCGATATCCATGCCCATCTGGTTATCACCGATTTCGCTGACCGAACCGGCGGGCTCTGTATCGGTAAACTCAACTGCCACCAGGTTATCCACTGGCAGCAGCAGCTCCACGCCCTTGGCCTTCGCCTGCTGCAGGATTTCCTTGGCGAGATCCACCTTGTCCTCTTCCACTAGGCTGGTGCCGACGGGGCGGCCGAGGGCGCGGTAGAAGGTATAGGCCATGGCGCCGGCAATGATGAGGGTATCTATCTTCTTGAGCAGGCTGGTAATCACCCCCATCTTGTCCGAGACCTTCGCCCCGCCGAGGATCGCGACAAAGGGACGCGCGGGAGCGGCCAGCGCGTCGCCAAAGTATTCCACCTCCTTCTCCATCAGGAAACCGGCGTAATTTTTCTCAAAGTATTTGGTCACGCCCTGGGTGGAGGCATGCGCCCGGTGGGCAGTGCCGAAGGCATCATTCACATAGACTTCGCCGAGATCCGCCAGTTGTTTGACAAAATCATCGATCTTCGCCTTGGTGGCGTCATCCTGCTTGTCGTACTTGTTGAGCAGCTCTTCCTCGGCATGGAAGCGAACATTCTCGAGGAGAATAACCTCGCCCGTCTGCATTTTATTCACCATGGCCTCGACCTCCGGGCCGATGCAGTCCGGGGCCAGTTTAATCTCTTTGCCCAGGAGTTTGCCGAGGCGGGTGGCGGCGGGCTGGAGGGTGAATTCCGGTTTGACCTTCCCGTCCGGGCGGCCGCAATGGCTCATCAGGATCAGTTTCCCGCCTTCTTCCACGATATACTTGATGGTTGGCAGCGCGGCGCGAATGCGGGTATCGTCATCCACCTTGCCCTCTGAAATCGGGACATTGAAGTCCACCCGCATTAAAACTTTCTTGCCCTTGACCTCCGCATCGCGGACGGTGAGTTTAGCCATCTGCTTATTCCTTTCTGTAAATCTCTGTTCCGGTTGTATGAAAAAAACGGTTCTTCTGTTTTAACCTCAAAGCGGTTTTTTGGAAAGAAAAAAGGCGGTTAATTTATGCTGAAATAGGGCGGGGCGTTGTGATTTTTGCCTTGGGTTACTCTGCCAGCAGTTTCCGGGAGGCGAGAATGAAATCTTCGACCTGGGGAAGAGCCGCGGTTTCCAGGTGTTGCGTGGCTGGCAAAGGCAGATCCCGGGCGGCCACGCGCAGGATGGGGGCGTCCAGGTAGCCGAAGCAGGATTCCTGGATCCGGGCGGCCAGTTCCGCGCCCACCCCGCCGCAGCGAGTCCCTTCTTCCGCGATTAAGACATGCTGAGTCCGGACCGCGCTGTTGGTGATGGTCTCCAGGTCGAGTGGCGCCAGGGTGCGCAGGTCAATAACCTCGGCGGAAATCCCCGCCTCTTCCAGCTTCTCCGCCGCTTGCATGGCGAGGGTGGTCATGTGCGAGAAGGTGATAATGGTGAGATCCTTGCCGGGACGCAGAATCCGCGCTTTGCCCGGAGGCAAGGGCTCGGCGGCCGGGTTCAGCCTGCCCTCGGTGCCGTAGAGCAGTTTATGTTCAACCACCACGACCGGGTCATTATCATAGATTGCCGCGAGGAGAAGGTCGTAAGCGTCCTGCACGGTAGCGGGACAGAAGATCTTCAAGCCCGGGATATTCATCAGCATGGCTTCGAAGCACTGGCTGTGGGTTGCGCCGTAACCGCGCCGCGCCCCGGCCGGGGTGCGCACGGTCAGTGGCACCGGGAATTGCCCGCCGTAGATAGAGCCGAACTTGGCCGCGTGGTTCACCAACTGGTCCATGGCCAGCAGGAGGAAATCCATAAACATGATCTCAACCACGGGGCGCAGGCCGGTCATGGCCGCGCCGGTGCCGCAGCCGACAATGGTATTTTCGCTGATCGGCGTATTGCGCACGCGCTGCTTGCCGAACCGCTCCCAGAGGTCGCGGGTGATCTTAAAGGCGCCGCCGTACTCCGCAATATCTTCGCCGAGTAAGATTACCGCCGGGTCGCTCAAAGCCCTTGCCAGCGCCTGATAAATCGCGTCGGCGTAGGTGCAGTCCTTGGCTTCCGCCTGCGTTTTGTCAAGCTTCGGTAGCGTTGCGGGTTGGAGCTTATTCTGGGGTAGCTTATAGTATTCCCCAGGGGAGAGGAGCGCGCCCTGCCGGGCAATCTCCGCGGCTTCATCCATCTCCCGGCAAAGTTCAGCCAGGAGTGCGTCGAAATCTTCCTGTTTACCTCCCGCTGCCAGCAGCTTGTTCTCTATAGTAGTGATGGGATCGCGTTCGTTCCAGGAGTCGATTTCGTCTTCGGTGATATAGTCCCGTTGATCGCTGCGGGAGTGCCCGGTGGCGCGGTAGGTAATGGCCTCGATCAAGGTGGGGCCCTTGCCACCGACGGCGCGGGTGCGGGCTTCACGCACCGCTGCCTCAACCGCCAGGGGATCATTGCCGTCAATGCTCACGCCCGGAATACCATAACCCTGCGCGCGCCTGGCAATCTTGCCATCAGGGCAGGTTTCCTCCACCGGCGTGCCCATCGCGTACTGGTTGTTCTCCACCAGGAAGATCACCGGCAGCTTCCAGATTTCGGCCAGGTTGACGGATTCGTGGAAGGTGCCCTGCGCGGACGCGCCGTCGCCGAGGAAGGCAAGCACGGCCCCGGCAGGTTCAGCACAGACCGCTAATTTCTGGGCAAGTCCGGCGCCCACCGCAATTGGCAGCCCCCCGCCGCTGATGCCGTTACTGCCGAGGAATCCGACCTCCGCGGCAGCCATGTGCTGGGAGCCGCCGACGCCGAGGGAGTACCCGTCGCGGCGGCCGAAGAGCTCCGCCATCATCCGCTTCAAATCCGCGCCGCGCGCCAGCA
>JAFGNG010000145.1 GCA_016927125.1 Planctomycetota bacterium
CATCAGGCAGAAACTTGTAATGGAACGCGTCCCGAAGGGATTGCAGGGCGCGGGGATTACCCTGATCATCGCCGGCATCATGGCATTGGCTTTCATGGGATTCACTGGCGTTCTGCAAGGCAGGTGAGGCAGCATGGTTAGCACAGTCTTAATCCCGGTGTTGATCATCAGCGCTATCGGCGCGGTCCTGGCCGCGATCCTGGTGATTGCGGAGCATTTCATTGCGAATTACGGCCCCTGCAAGATTAATATCAATGACAAGCGCCAACTGGAGGTGCAGGGCGGCAAGGACCTCCTCTCCATGCTGCGCGAGGAGAAGATCTTTATCCCCAGCGCCTGTGGGGGGCGCGGCACTTGCGGCTTGTGCAAGCTGAAAGCGATTGTCGGGGCAGGGCCGCTCTTGCCGACCGAGGAGCCCTTTCTCGATGAGGAAGAGAAGGCTACGAATGTCAGGCTTTCCTGCCAGGTCAAGGTTAGGAATGATCTCCAGATTGAAATCCCGGCAGAGCTCTTCAACATCAGGGAATACCAGTGCAAATGCGCAGAGATTATGGATTTGACCTATGACACCAAGCAGTTCCGCTTCGAGCTTCTTGAACCAGCCACCATTGATTACATCCCCGGGCAGTTTGTCCAGTTCTTGAGCCCGGTCTATGATAAGAGCTCCGAAGAGGTCTACCGGGCTTATTCTATCTCTTCCGATCCTGTGGAAAAGAATATCATTGAGCTGATTATCCGGTTGGTGCCGGGAGGGATCTGTACTACCTACTGCTTCGAGTATCTCCGGGTCGGGGACGAGGTTAAACTAAACGGACCGTATGGCGAGTTTAGACTCACCGAAACGGACGCGCCGATAATATTTGTCGCGGGCGGCTCCGGTATGGCGCCGATCAAGTGCCTGCTACACCAGATGAAAAATACGAATAGCCAGCGTACCGCCAGATACTTCTTCGGCGCCAACACAGTTAAGGATATTTCGCATTATAAGCTGATGAAGCAATTCGAGGCGGACTTGCCCGGTTTTACCTATATCCCCGTGGTTTCGGACCCTGCTGAAGGGGAGGAATGGACAGGTGAAACCGGCTTGGTTACCGAAGCGCTTATGGAGAATGTCAAGAACACGACAGAATGTGAGGCCTATCTCTGCGGCAGCCCGGGAATGATCACCGCGGTGATCAAGGTTCTGACCGAATTGGGGATGGATGAGGCGAAGATTTTCTATGATAAGTTTGAATAAAAAAAAAGGCGGCTTGAGATGAAAGAATCACCGCAAAGAAGGGAGCTTGAGGAGGTTTTAAGATCCTCCAAGCTGGTTGCCTACGGGTTTATGGGTATGGATACCCGCCATCTTTCTGAAATAATTGACAATGACCTCGCGGAGGTCAGCAGGGCAGGGTATACCCTCGAGCAACTTGCCGGGCGAATGCAGGAGATTACCGACCAGGCGGCAACGCGCTTTGGCGGCTGGGTAGAGATTAATGAAAATCTTCGCGCCCGGGTAGTGGAAGCCAAGGGCCGGTTGGTCTGCCCGTGGCCCCATCCCGGCAGGTTTAACAAGCGGGTAACCATGGTTGAACATCTCAAAACTGGAGAGACGATCAGTTGGTCGGATTTGAATATCCATATGATTTCCGAACATGGCTTTTTTGAAGGCAAAGGCTCAGCCTTCAGGCTTGAACCGGAAGAACTTTTCCAGATGATCTTTTAATCTTTTCCAGCAATATTCATTAACGTCTATCCATACCCTTCTTTACTATCTGATTCTTCCCAGTTGCTACTCTGCTTGGTAAAAATGCAGCCGGAGGATATCAATAGGACAAAATTCTGAAACATTTACAGCTTGACTGCATCGATTTCAAACTTATCATTTGGGAGTGTGTGATCTACTGATTATTCCTGCCTTATAATTAAAGGGGTAAAATATGCCTTGGGATAACTGCAAATCAATAAAATATACCGCCAAGATTATTCTCGTATCCGTTACCGCGATAACCCTGCTCTTTACCGGTTGCATTAACAATGCGGCGGAAGCTGGTGACCAGGAGATCAAACTCAGCAAGGATCCTGCTCCTGGTGACTATCTCTTCGCGAAGAGCATGCAGATCCCCGGCAAGACTATTGAAAAAGTCTTTATCCCCTCAGAGAAACAGGCTAACTTCACCTCCTCGCAGGGTATTGACAACCTTGAAGTACAGGACAATAAACTCGTATTCACTCTCACCGGGGATACCGCCAGCCTTGGCTGGGGCAATTGCCAGGGCAAGCAGCCCATTGAGGAGATTATCTCTACCTTTGATCAGGTGAATATCCCGGTAATCCGCGTCCGCCAACTGGGGGGAGGGGAGAGCGAGTGGACTGCTCGGCTCTGGCGTGATGGTCTGCGCCTTCCCCGTGGCCAGAGCCTGAAGTTAATTCCCGGGCAGTGGCAGGAGCTTGCCTTCGATAAGCTCTACTGCCCCGGTCCCAGCCCTGATGGTATGGATTTCAGCATCTCCAGTGAAACCGGCGCGAAGTTTGAGATCGAATCGTTCAAACTACAGCAGACCGTCTATGCGGGCTATGTCCGCTCTGAATTTACCATCCCGGAAGGAAAAATCTGGCGCGCGGTGGCGAATGTGATCGCTTCTAATGACCGCGACATTACTGAGCAACGCGATAGCAACGGCATTGACAGGATTGCCAGCCGATTCTTCCTCAATGGCCAGCTTGTAAAGAGAAGGGGAGCCAAGCACATCGAGCACCTCGAACCTCTTGATATTGTGCCTTATCTACGACCTGGCAAAAATTGCGTCGGCTTTTATGGCTTCCGTTACAGCACCTCTCCCTTGCTTTATGTCCAGGGACGGGTGATTATGGAGAGCGGTGAAATTATTGAGATAACGTCCGGTCCGGAATGGAGTTATAACAGCGAAGAAACTGCTGATTGGAGCCAGCCAGGTTTTGACGACCAGGTCTGGCAAAAGGTTCTGCCAGGCAGGCTGCCGCGCATTGACGAACGTCGGTTGCATGATTATAACCGCCAGGTTGGAATCCCTGCCTACTCCGGCTACCTGGTAATAAAAAATCCCACCCGCAAGGATCTCTTTTATAATGACCAGGAAGATCTGGTTGTTGAGGTAGATATCCCCGCCGGGCTTTCTGGCCAGCAACCTGAACTTACATATATCTTCAGCAAAGCGGGCGAAAAGGGCAGCAGCATTCCGCTCAAGCAGGAAACTGTTAGCACTTATGCCAGCAAGGATGGTTCCCTTAAATATCAACTTAATCTCGGCCGCCACACCCACGGGGTTTATACTATAGAGGTGGTTTTGAAAAACGCTAACAACGAACAAATTGAAGCCCGCCCCCGCGAACCGCTGGTAGTACTGCGCAAACTTAATCCTCAAATTGTTGAGGGTAAGGATTTCCGAGAAGGTCTGGAGCTTGAGTTGGAAGACAGCATCGACTTTACCAACCCCGATGATCCCCACCCATGGAGAGAAGGTGTCATGCCGGTACCGATGCTGAATGTAGTTGCTGAAAAGATCACAACCCCCCGCATTGTTGAAGATGGAGAATTAAAGTATCGCGAGGTAACCAGCCTGCGGCGTGGCTCCGGCTTCAGCTACCGCATTGAATTCAAACATCCCGGCTCCTTTTACTACTTTGAGCTGGAGTATCCGGACAATGCCAGGCGCATTATCGAAGTCCTGGTCAGCAGCAAGGCGGTCGCCAGCAAGGAAGGTGATGTCTGGAGCAATTGCCAGAGCGGGGTAGGGGCGGAAACCGGCGGCAAGATGATGCTCACCCATGAGATGAAAACGCTCAAATGGCTGCATATAGCCGACCCCGGGCCGCATTCCATTGATATTGTCAACTGTCTGAACAGCGAGCCCGCAGTGGCGGCAGAACTCAGGATCTACCGCGTTAAGAATGTCTTGCCTGCGGTTGCGGCCCACAATACCCGTAATTTCGGCATCATGACCGAGCGTTGCTTCCCCACCTCCGGCGTCGGCATGAATTTCGGCAGCGGGATCTCCATCAGTGACGGCTTGATTAAGCAGTGGGATCAGGGCAGGAGTATGCTCGAAATCCAGGTCCGGGATCTCGCCTGGCTGGAGCAGACCTGTGATAATTACCTCCAGTACATGAAGTTCTGCGGCCAGAACCTCCATATCTTTGGCTGTTACCAATACAACGAAATTTACAATCCCTTTATCCCCGTGCCCTTGCTCGATGACTCCCGTGCGCGGATGTGCATGAAGACGATTCTTGCCAACCTCTGCGATTTGAACGGGATTGATATCTATGCCGGGATCCAGTTTGCGCAACATCGGGAAGCGCAAACTTTTGCCAATAACGCGCAGGTGGCGCAGGGAGCGGACACGGTCTGCATGGTTGATTCCCAAGGGCGGCAGCGCTATATCTATGATCCCTACTCCCAGGTGGCCAACTGGATGCATCCTGTCCAGCGCCAGAAGTTCCGCGAACTGATCTCTTCCCTGGCCGATACCTTCGGTCATCTCCCGCACTTCCGTGGTCTTCACAACCTGGTCAGCCCGGACCGCCAGTCCGGCTATTGGCCTCCGGCATTTGGCGTTGGCAGCCAATATGACAATCCCATGAGCGCCAGCTTTGACGATGTTTCCATGGCGATCTTTGAAGAGGATACCGGCCTCAGGCTACCGATAGAGAAAACCGATCCCAGGCGCTTCACGAAGCGCGCGGAATTCCTTTCGCAACCTGAAAATAAGCCGGCTTTCCTGGCGTGGCGAGGTGAAAAATTTGTGCAATTGCTTACCGAAGCGCTGCAAATCCTCCGCCAGGACCGCCAGGATCTGGAGATTATCAATGTCCCCACCCTCGGGGATCGTAAGTTTTTTCAGAACCTCGAAATCAGCGGTAAGAGCTTGACGGAAAAGCTCAAGGAATTCGCTATTGATCTCGATGCCATCAAGCAGGTGGACGGGCTGTGGGCAACCCGTTGGACGATCAGCTGGCAGCACTGGTACCCCAAGCTTCCGCACCGCGATCCCCTTTTCTGGAAGGCCCGCACGGATCCCGCTTACATCTCCGCCTTTGATCGCGATAAATCCCGCAGTGTCTTTATCCGGACAAGCTGGGATGAGAGTTTCTTCATGGCTGGCGGTTATAAGCTTGAGAATGAAAGCGGCGGGAACGAACTCCTCATGGAATCCGATTGGATTATGAATGCGCAGCGAGTCCGCGTGCTGCCGCAGCCCAATACCCATTATGCGCGCGAGGCCCATATCCAGGCGATCATCACCGCTGATCCCGAAATGATCATCGGCGGCTGGACAGATATTAATATCAATACCGGCCATGAGCAGGCTATCCGGGAGGTAATGCTTCCCTTCACGCACCTTCCTAAGGAGAAGTTCTCGTCGGTACTCGATACCTATCTCGATACCAACCTGGCGATCCGGGTATTGCAAAAAGAAACGGAAAGTTTTCTCTATGTTGCCAATCCCGGTTACTGGGACATTACCGGCCAGGTGACACTCCATACTAATGGCAAGATTACGGCAATCCCCAGCGGCAAGGAGATTTCCGCTTATTCTACTGAAACAGGCATTAATGGAATCACGGTTGATTTGAAACCTTATTGCTTTACCGCCTACCGTATAGATTCTCCGCAGATTGAAGTCTTGAAGTATGAAACCGCGCCAATCTCACAACGGGCGAAGGCCCATATGGAAAATATTATGAACCGGGTTGGCGATTTGCTCTATGAGCCTAAAATCAGCCAATCACTGCAGCCCGATGAACGCGCTTACATGGATCAGAACCTGAAGGCAGCGCAGACTGCTCTTGCCGGAGGAGAGTACGCCCGGACCTGGTATTTACTCACCCAGCCGCAGTTCTGGTTGTTATGGGAGGATTTCCTGGAGAAAGGAGCGAACAACCTCGCGCTCTTGCCGGCAGAGTTCCCCAAGACGCCAGCGCGCGAAGAGCCGAAGAAAATCCCTGAAATGAATGTCCGCAGGCTCACACTACCAGTCGAAATAGATGGCAATCTTGATGAACCCGCCTGGGCCGGGAAAGCATTTATATCTGATTTTTATATTTTTTCCAAGACCAGGACCTCCTTGATGGAAACCGGCATGCAACTGGCCTATGATGATCAGAACCTTTACCTGGCCTTTGTCTGCGCGGATCCCAAGACCAACGAGCTCAAAGCAACGGCCAAGATCGAAAATGAGATTTATGCTTCCCGGGATGATATTCTCGCTTTCTTTATCCAGCCGAATGTAGACGAGACTACCTATTACCAGTTCGCCTTCAATACTGCCGGCACGCTCTTTGACCAGATGGTGAAAGGCAGCGAGCGGGACTATATTTTCCATCCCCCTTGGAAGGTAGCGGTAAAGATAAACAAGGGCTACTGGACTGCGGAGGTGATGATGCCGTTCTCCTCCCTTGGCCTGGAGGGGCCACCGGAGGTCATGAAGACGAACCTGCACCGTGGAATCCGTAGTGACATCATTGAAGCGAGCAGTTGGTCATTCATCACCGAGCGTGATTGGCACCAGCCGCAACGCTTCGGCCTCCTGCGGTTTGAGAAATAACTATTGGATAAAATATCTCAAGTTCTTATAAAATCCCCTCCGGGAGGCAGGTAATTGCCTCCCGGTTTTTTATAAAAAAACAGACCCTGCCAGGCTCGAAAGCGTTTAAAAGCTAGAGTCGCAACTATCCTTGGAAAAAGGTTATAGATAATAATCTGTGAAAAATAATTCATGCAGATATGTATTTGACAACCCCAGTTAGATCAGGTAAATTGAAATTAAAGAGGCCATATCCTTTGGGGAGGAGAATCCTATGCGGGAGCTCTTAAAAAGACATTCACGATTTCTGCTAATTGTTCTCGCCCTTGCGACAATCTGCACCCCGCTTTATTCCGAAGACACCTCTACTACAGAAGCCCAGCCGCTTAATGTTGTTATTTCTGAACCTGGTGGTATTCCTGAACAAGTCCTGATCCTCTACAACAAGTTTATCAGTAGCCATGGAGAATTATCCTCCAGCGGTGGCCAGCTCTCCGAAGCTGATTTGGCGAAAGCTTTTGACTTGATGAAAAACCTGTATGTAGTCGCGAATGAAACCGGGGATCCCCATGGCACCGTGGCCTTGCTGATCAAGAAAGGTTTGGATGAAGATAGCATGAGTGATGGTTTTAAAGAAAAATACAAGGAAACCCAGATCAGCGAAGGTGCCAGCAAGTTCATGGCGCAGGCGCGCGAACAGATGATTGAAGCCACCATTAAGGAAGTCATTGGCAACCGCAAGGACATCCATATTGGCCGTTCTGACAGCGGCAATCCCAACAGCGGGATGCGTAGCGACCTCGACCAGACCTTCTTTGTCTATAAAGTCGATCCGGATACCGGGGTTAAAACCCGCATGCCGGAGTGGGACCAGACTTTTCTTGAGGATTTTAATACCAAGTGGACAGGGAAATATGGCGAACTCAGCCTGAAGATGCTGGATGTGGTTTCGATCAAAGGCAGCGCCCGCTTCCCGGATCCCCGCTTTGTCTCCTTTGAAACCTTTAGCGAGGCCCATCTCGCGGCCGCGGCGGAACTCCGCACCATGGAAGGCGCTTACATCTCTCCGGACGCGATTACCCAGCAGGTCCACAAGCGGCAGTACGAAACCCTGATGGGGCTCCAGGAGGCAGGAAAAATCGATCCCGACAATCCCCCGCGGGTCTGGCAGGAGTACGGTTCCACCGAAGACGGGGCAGGCAAAATTGCGAATCCGAATTTTGAATTCGCGGTGCGCGAGATGATTGGCGGCAGCCCCCAGCTTACGCCCCAGGCTGCCTTCAGCGCCGCGATCGCTAACTGGATGATGCTTCAGCATTCCTTCAAGGGCAATGACTTCAATGTCAAATATCACCTTCGGACCTTCGATGACAGTATCTATGTAAAGATCTTGCAAGAACAGGGCGGGGGCATGGAGCACAAGGGCGAATATACTAAGATGACCCCTGAGCAAAGGGACAGGATTGCCAAGGAAGCGCTGGAA
This sequence comes from Planctomycetota bacterium, assembly GCA_016927125.1. Lineage (GTDB taxonomy): Bacteria > Planctomycetota > SZUA-567 > SZUA-567 > JAFGNG01 > JAFGNG01. The sequence continues at coordinate 8,032 of JAFGNG010000145.1, forward strand.
CGCCTCTTTCCCGGTGATGAAGTCAAGCAGCGACGCCACAAGGCCGCCATGGATATCAGCGCGGAATTGCGCAACAAGCATACCGGTAGCGGCGGCGGCATGCCGGAACCCTCTTCGCCCGCGCTTGCCGGGGCGGAGGACCAGAAGATCTACGACCCCCTCCTCCAGGAACTCTATGGTGAAAAGTATACCCCCGGCGACACCTCAGCGGAGGGCCAGATCCGTCTCCAAACCCAGCTCGACGCGGCCAAGGCCTGCCACAAGAAACTCGCCAGCGAATTCTGCATCCAAAGCGCCCGGCACAGCTCGGTTGATGCTTTTAACGCCATGCGGGGCGGAGCCATCTGCGAAGAAGTACGGCCTTTCTTCGAGGTCGAGGGGCGCAGTTGGGATGAAACCAAGGCCAATATCATGGAAGGCGCCAAACTGACCCTGATGTGGGGGATTTATGATCTCGGCATGGTCGACGGCTATGACCTGATGAAAAACCTGGCGAAGGAAGTGGATGCCTCCAACTGGGACCTGGCCAAGCTCTACCTGGAATCACAGTTCATGCCGATCAAGGCCTATAGGGCAAATCCCGAAGCCTACCACCGGGCACTAAGCGCGCGGGTCAGCGAGCTTGGCGAAAGCGCGCGCAACTACGCCCTAGACCAGTGGGGCTTTGAAAAGGTTGCCGAATTCGAGACCGCCGGCACCATTCTCAAAAAGCAGCGGATGGTCTGGAACCCACGCAAGCTCTTTAAGAATATGTTCTACGATATGGGTACCGTTGCTTCCATCGGGCAGGTCGCGGAGGTGTATGTCCTCAGCAAGGGTGATGTGAATCAGGTTCTAGCCAAGGCATTTGACGAAGTGCTCCTGGCGGTACCGATTGTCGGGCCGGCCATCAATATGGCCCGCGGTGGGGTTGAGAACGTCGCGCTCATGGGATTTGTCATGTATTTCCCGCCCGCGGGCAAGGTTCTGCTCGCTTATAATCTTGCCAAGTCCGTTTACATAATTACAGACGCGGAATATTTCAAACCCGCACGCAACAATGCCGCGGATGCGATCTACCGGGGTTTTGCCGGTCCTGAAACCAAAGCCTACGGTGAGCCGGGGGCTCCTCCCCCCGTCTGGACAGATGACATGGAGAAGGAATACAACGATGTGAAGTGGCGGGTGGATATCATACAGGCGACCCTCAATGCCCATGAGACTGGAATGTATCCCGCCGGGTGCGAAACTAAAGATGCCTTCGAAGACTATGTTGGCACCAAGGAAAAAGCCCAGCGGGAGTTGAAAGCCGCCAAGGCGGAATTCAAGCAATTCGACGATCTCCGTAAAGCCTGGCTGGAGTACCGCGACGGCAAGACCGATTGGATGGGCGGCTTTATAACCGGGAGCGGCGCGGTGCTGGAGCAAATCTGGTTTGAAGACAGCATCCTCGCTCACGAGAAACTTACCCCGATATATGGTTTCCTTACCGGCGGGGTAGTGGATCTGCGGGTGGATTATGATCCTCAAAAGGAAGGCAAAGAAATTCTTGATCTCCAGGTCAAAGCCGAAAGCGGCAAAACCATTGAAGAACAGATTCACGCCCGGGCGCGGTTGCTGGAACTTAAACTTCTGGAAGAACGGTATAACCGGGCGCAGAACTATATCGAGCGAATGAAAACCAATAAAGAGATGCGGGTTCGCTTTATCCGCGATAGTCTTTATGAAAATATTCGGGAACAGAAGATCAATATTGAGCAGTTCCTGAAAGAATATTACGAGAAGAATGAAAGAAAAATGTATAAGGAGCTGGTGAAACTGGATTTGATCAGCGATGCGGTGCCGGAGAATCTCAAGAAGATCGGCATGGAACCGCCACCCCCTCCTGCGCCGTCCTTAGATGACTTAATTTCAACCGAGAGTGTCGGCCGGACCGGCGATTGGGATCCGGTAATGTTGCCGCACGAGTTAATGAAGATACCAGATTCAGTTAAAGAGCTGGTGAAAAAGCGTTTCACGGAAGATTTCGAACGCTCCCAAAGGTTGATTGCGGCATATAAGAAGCAGGAGAAAAACCGCGAGGAGCAACAGATAAAAGCGGTGGAAAAGGCTATTGTTGCTTTCCAGAACCAGGGTTTCGGCAAAGCCATGGGGAAATTTACCGAGGATGAAAGGTTTTTGAAATTCCTCGACATCCTGCGCTTTTCTTCTGTCAAGCGCAAAGCTCCCATTGTCAAGATGACCTTTTTTAAATCTCTTTCCAACAAGGCGGAGAACCGCAAGGGTAAAGCGGGCGAACCCCTGGTCGAGCCGCACATGCTTGATGTCCAGGCCAAGGTGCATCTGGATCACACGCTCTACCCGCCCCCTTACGCCACCCACCTGATCGAATTAACCGGCAAGGACGCGGCCAGTGTTTCCGATTCCGTTAATGGCATTAAACTACTACCGGAAACAGTCAGCCGGGTCAAGGAGTTGGCCGGCAAGCACCGGGAGGCATTGGACAAGGGCGAAGCTCTCATCGCGGTCGGCTCGGTAGTCTGTAAAAAAGTCACCTCCATGCCTGGCGCCCGGCCCGAGACTTTGGAGGGCCTGCCTGGTTACGAAAACGGCAAGGCTGTCTCCGGCGAAGTCATCCTCGGGCAGCAGGCTGAAATGATCCCGGCCAAACCCTTCACAGTAACGGTGGACCCCGTCAAGGTCAAGGTTATCGACGCTTCCGGGAAAGCGATCACAGATGTCAAAGACCTGGTAAAGTTCGGCGAAGAACCAGCGAAAATGGCTACGGATGGTTACTGGGGAACCCATACCTTTACCAAGTATGACGAAGAGCTGCCGATCCGGGCGGACTATAAATTCAGCGAAGAAAAGATCATCTCCGGCACCGCCTCCCTCTCCATCAACGATATCGAAAACTGGCTCCAGCCTGAAATGGGAGAGAAAGAGATTGTGATCCAGTTGCAGGTCCTGATGCCGACCAGTGTCAGCGTCAAGGGGCGCATTTCGGTTGATAAACTCCCCGATACCATCTCTATCTCCAACACCGCCAGCGTCAAGAGCGGCTCCCTGGGAGTCAATATGTATGTCGGGGTACCCGAGTCTGAAGAAGGCGGCGACGGCGCCTTCGATTTCCAGTCCAAGCGCGCCTTGCTGCCGGGAGAACCAATCAATGTGACCGCCGTCACCAACGGCACTGTGGAGATCAAACTTGAAGACGACAAAACGGATCGGAGAAGTGTCGCCTACAGCGGCTCGAAAGACATCAGCGTACCCTCTGCGGGGGGGTATCTGGACGCTGGTACCATTACCCTGAAAGCGGATATGAAACTTGCGGAGGTGCCATATTTCAATACTGCCACCCCACCTTTATATCAAGATTACATGGGTGAGGTAAGGGCAGCCGGGCTGATTCCCAAGCCTTCCATCGGAGAGCAACCCGATGATCCTAAGTTGGCGCATTGCGTGATCAAAACCATCCCAACCCCCGGTTCCCTAGTGCCTCCCGGCTCCGCGGTGGCGGTTGAAATCTATAGCGGGAGCGACTTGATTGTCCCTGACGTGGTTGGCCTTCACATCAAGAACGCTACGGAGATCCTGGGCAAGAAAAAGATTACTGCCAAACCACAGATTACCGGCCCGCCACCGGTACCCAATAAAGAATTCACCGTGATCACTCAGAGCCTGAAAGCGGGTTCCCGCTTCAGCCCGGGGATTGAAATGCAACTGCAGATCTATGGTCGCGCCGCGGACATGGTGGTAACGGTCCCGGATCTTACCGATTTGAGTATCGCCCAGGCCGCGAAGGCTTTACAGGATGTGGGGTTGAGGTTGAAGAAG
>JAFGNG010000146.1 GCA_016927125.1 Planctomycetota bacterium
ATGGTCCACATGGCCAATCGTGCCAACATTAATGTGCGGCTTCGTCCGTGAAAACTTTTCCTTCGCCATGACTTGGTCCCTCTCGCTAAAAATCCGACTTTAGTTTCATGCTCTCAGTTAATTTATGGACATGTGGTTTAAACCACAAACAATAGACAAATAACCCCATTATTCGGCCCGATAAAAAATGTGAACCGAATATAGGGACTGATTATACAAGCGCCGGAGGTATGCCTCCAGCGCTGTTATATGAAAGGGACAGTATAACGACTAATTTTTAAAACGCACGAAAAATTTTTAAAAAATCAACTTTTTTTTACTTAAAATTTATTAGATAAGCCCCAAGCATATTTTAAGGTTATGGATAGTCTGCCAAAGGTATTTAATCTTGGATTCAGAAAAGTATTGGACAATCTCAGAAAAAAGATGTTACTGCATGGCACGCAATGGATTACGTAAATGCCTTATCCTTTTATACAGGTAATAAGAAGATGGTTGAAGTATTTTGCAGCAACTAAAGAAAAATCATACTCTTATATAAGGGAGAGATAATTGAGGCGGAGTTATGGAATAACCGTGATGGGGGTTATTTACCTTCCCCGGCAGATGGTAAGCACTACTTTTTCAAGCGTAAGGGCTGGATCTCCACCAGTGTTATGGACCTTTGCCAGACCCGTAGTCAAGGCGCTCAAGCCTGTATGCAGCTCTTGGAGGGAGTAAGATTTCCCGGCTTTCAGCAGATCGTTAGCCCGGAATGCCCTGGCGCCGAGGCGCGGAGCGAGATCCTGGGCTGAGCCGCCGCTCGCAGCGACATCCTGCGCCTGCCACAAGGTGTCCAGACAGCTTCGCAGGCTGCCCATAGCCAGATGGAAGGTTCCCATGACGTCCAGAGTGCGGCCGCGCTTGTCGGTCAGGCCCTGACGCAGCATCCGGCGGGTAGTGGTAAGCGCCTGCTTGAGATTACGGGCCTCGATCGCATTACTCAGTTCAAAGAGGTTGAGCGCCAGGGTGGAGCCCATAACAGCTTCTACCGCCCTGAGGTTGATTTCGCCGCGGTCTTCTACAAACAGGGATAATTTCTCCAGTTCCCCCTTCAGGATGCCCGGTTCCGCCCCGTGGATGCTGAACAACATCTCGGCAGCAGCGGCATCGATGCGCAAGCCCATCCCTTTGGCTACCTGCCTGATCCAGGCCAGGGTTTCACGATCATAGCGAAGTTCGGGGCAGGTAACTATGCTGGCATGCTTATCCAGGTTTTTACCCAATTTGGTCCGGCGGTCCAGAGTTTCACATTCCAGCAGCAGGAACATCCCCGGAATGGGGTTGGCAATATATTCGGCCAGGCGGTCGCCCTTACTCGTTTTTGCAGTTTCCTTTGTGGTGGCAACCTCCGACTTTCCTGCCCCACGCTGCGGGAAAAGAAAATATTGTGCCTGCCGGACAACGACCAGCTTCTGGGTGGCAAAGAGGCCGTAGCTGGTAAGCTCTTCCAGGATCGTCTCGGGAGACAGCGAGGATTCATTCTGCGAGGCCGGGCCCTGGTAAGTGGCAATGCCGAGGCCGGGTTGCTTGTCTTTCGCGGTTTTTAGAAAGAAATCCACGGCTTCCCGGCGGAAATACTCCTGCCCGCCGCAGACCAGGCAGACCGGGGGAAGCTCACCAGCGGCGAGCTTGTTTAGCGCTGCCTGGTATTCACCGACCGAAGTTTTTTTTTGCTTAGCCATTTGACTGGGCCTGCAGGGAGGGCGAAGCAGCGGAAACGCAGAGATAGTCGAGGGTCTGCGCGAGGGTCTTGCGCATATCCTTACGATCAATAATCATATCAATCTGCCCGCAATTAAGGAGAAATTCCGCGGTCTGGAAATCATCCGGCAGCTCCTTCTTAATGGTTTCCTTGATCACGCGCGCGCCGGTGAAGCCGATCAGCGCCTTGGGTTCGGCAATAATGATATCTCCCAGAGCCGCCCAGCTCGCCCAGACCCCGGCCATGGTGAAGCGGGTGCAGAGAGAAATGAAGGGCAGCCCCGCGTCATGGAGTTTGCCCAGCGCCGCACTGGTCTTGGCCATCTGCATCAGGCTGAAAAGCCCTTCTTCCATGCGCGCACCCGCCCCGGAGCCGGAGACAGTGATGAGCGGCAGCTTTTCCTTAATACAGTCTTCGACGATCCGGGTGAGCTTCTCCCCGAGAACCGAGCCCATTGAGCCCTGGGTGAAAAAGCCGTCGGAGATGGCCAGGGCGACGGGCCTCCCCAGCAGTTCCCCGGTGCCGCAGAGCATACTGGAGGGTTCGCCGGTGGCGTGCCAGTACTGGTTCAGCTTGTCGCGGTAGCTTTTAACCGCGTGAAAGTTAAGGGGGTCCTTGCTGATCAGGTTGTAATAACGCTCTTCAAAGGTGCCTTCATCCAGGGTGATTTCCATGCGCCGGCGCGCAGTGATGCGGTGGTGGTGGTTGCAGAGCGGGCAGATGCCGAGATTTTCATTAAGGGTTTTCTTGATCAGGAGTTCCTGGCAATTTTCGCATTTTGTCCCCGGCCCATCCTCCCCGGGGCCAGGTTGGGTGCGACGCGGCATGCCAAAACGCTTCAGGCCTTCCCATGAAATTGCCATGCATTATCCCTCTCTTATGATTAGCAGATATTAATCTTCGTCAGTCACTACTTCATGCTCAGCCCAGCGCGTGGGAAGCTGCGACTGGGGGGAGAGCTGCCAGGGCGGCTCTTCCCCGGATTGCTCTTCCTCCAGGATCCCCTGGCTGAAGAATGCCGCCAGGGTGCTGGTTGGCGCCACAATAATGGCATTCTCACCCTGGCCTAACAATTCCTGCAAAAAAGCACCCAGGCGAGCGCCAACCTCGGCCATGGTCTCGCCCTGGGGAGGGGCAAAGGTCTCCGGCGCGCTCAACCAGCGGCGGTACATCCGGCCATAGCGCTCCTTCACTTCCGACCAGCATAAGCCCTCCCATATACCCATGTCAAGAGGCATGAGTTCATCCCTCTTCCAGAGCGGCAGGCCCAGTTCCTCGCGTAGAACCTGGCCGGAAGCGAGCCCCGGGTCATGCGGCGGCACATAGACCGCCTCGGGGTTATGCTCGGCCAGCTCCGGCGCAAGGGCGCGCAGCTCCTGCAGCTCCTCTTCCAAAGGCGGCAGCAGGATCTTGCCCTGCACGCGCCCTTCTTTCATCCAGGCGGTCGCACATTCTCTAACCAGCAGCAGTTTAACAGCCATATTTCAATACCAATAATGTTGATGTAGCCCCAGCTCTCCAGCCGGGGAATACACAGGCAGGAGTGCCTGTGCCACAATTTTATCTCGCTCCGGGAGTGATCATAAAAAACTCCCGCACCGCCACCACTCTGTTCACAAGATTACCGCACAGGCTAACGGGTTTTGCACTATGACGCAAGAAAATCTTGGCATGAGTGGTTGTCGAAACCGGCTTTAAGCACGCAATGCCCTATTTAAATCGACAGTCATCCTTTATCCCCGGCAGAGGGGAAATGATAAAAAAGCAGATTTTTCTAAAAAATAGTTTGCATTGCAAACAAGTTTGCAGTATATTGGTATCGGGAAGGATATGGAGAAAGATTAATTAGGTGAAAAGGAGAGGTACCATGGACATCGGGCAGGAACAAACCCAGAAGAATCATGACCAGATAAAAGAGATTCCCAAGTGGGCAGAGCGTTATGCGGAGAGCAGGTCAACACCCCTGATTGTTTTTCAGGCAATTTTTCTTGCTATGGTTGGAATGATCGCCTTAAGCGTATTTTGTTTCCTGCAGCAATGGTTCATCCTGGCTGCGGTTTCATTATTATTATATATGGTTACATTGCTGTGTCTTCTGTTTAAGTGGGACAAATATGAGGCAAGCTATTATGCAAAGACTGGCATACCCGAAGCCAAGAATTTAAAACAAGTCAGAAAATACCTGGTTCTTCCACTTCTCCTGATTGTCGTTTTTTCCATAATCATGGAGCAGCAAGGTTATTTTCCAAGTCACCTTAGGTTGCCAATCTCGGCAGCATTTATCTGTCCATTATTGATGTTTGCAAACTGGCGCTGGGGTAAAGGCAGCTTTTTCGGGAATCTATGGGCCTTTTTATATGGAGCTTGGGGGGTAGCAATCCTTTTTAAATTGCCGTGGCTGACCTTTTCTGACAAGTATGCGGGGGCAGAAATAATGGTAGCAGTTCCATTGACAGGCTTGATAACCGGACTGGTTGGCTATCTCTATAATCACCATGCTTTAAAGAAATTAAAAGCGTCTGCATCTATGCAGGAGAATAGCAATGAAGAATAAACCGGCTGAGATCTCACCAGGACAGGAGACTGACAAGCTGAAAGAAATTCCGAAGTGGTCTCGCAGATATGCGCTGTACAGATGTTTTCCCGCCATCGTCGGATTTATACTCCTGGGATTACTATTTGCCGGGATCGCGATCCCTGCGCGTTTCGCAGGCAAGGCATCTGCGGAAGGAAATCCGGTGCAATATTGGATTCTTATGACTGTAATGATCATCTCAATGCTGCTTTTAATTTTCTTTGTATTAACGCCTTGGGGCAGGAAGATCACTAAGCGCATAGGTAATAGTTTTTATGCGCAGGAGGGGTGTGCCGGGATAACTGATCCGGAAACCATTAAAAAAAGAGAACGCAAGGGAATGCTTACGGGGATGATGATTGGCGCCTGTGTCGGAGCTACAATGCCTTTTGTCATGAGTTTTAATCTCTCGGAAAAATATCTGCAGCCGATAGCAGCAGGCTATTGTCTGCCAATTATATTAATTGGTTGGTTTTTTCAGAAAGATAAAGTCAATCCGCTTGGAGTGCTTTGGGTAGCCCTCTTTGGCCTCCATGCGGTTCTGATTCTTACTGGTGCTCCTATCGTATTTACCGGAGATTGGGTTGCATTAAATATGTTAATACCAATGTTCGGGTATGGGGCTATTTCTTTAATAATAGCGCATTTCTACAGCCGCTATGCTTTGAAAAAATTAAAAGCATCTGCATCAATGCAGGAGAATAGCAATGAAGAATAAACCGGCTGAGATCTCACCAGGGCAGGAGGCTGACAAGCTGAAAGAAATTCCGAAGTGGACACGACAATATGCCCAAAACCAGGAGGCACTTCCTGCACTTGCTGTCATGGCAATAATTTCTTGTATGTTTGCAGGTATTCTTATTCCTGCGCATTTCGCACAAGCAGCATACCGGGCAGGAAATCTGGCTCTGTACAGGATCTTGATGATAGTAATGATTGCTGCCGCGGCCTCATTAACTTATTTCTCTTTGTCAGGGCGGATGAAAAAACTAATCAAGCGGATTTCAAATCATCACAATAATCAGGAGGGCAATATCTCAATATCTTCACCGGAAGCGATAAAGAAAAAGCAGCGAGTGGAGAAAGTTTCGGTGGCTTTACTTGCGCTTTGTATTTTGTGCACACTTGGCTTTTTGGGGACTCTGATCCCTTTTAAATATTTTCAGCCAGTTTCAGCAATATATCTAGTCCCTTTTTTCACCTTTATGTATTTTTGGTTCCGACCGAGATACAGCTCCACCATGCTGTTTTTTCCCATGCTCTATGCCGCACATGCAATTCTGATTATTATGGAGGTAATTCCTGATAAGTTAGTTTGGTTTAATATGCTATCTGGCATGGGGTATGCCTTCTTAACCTATGCAATCGGATATCTCTATAACCGCCATGTCTTGAAGAAGCTGAAAAACCTTACCCATCTGGAAGGGGAGCCGGCGGATGGAGATTGATAAGGTTATCCATGAGCCGGCGCGGCTCAGGATCATGATGATCCTGCAGGGGGTGGAAGAGGCGGATTTTAATTTTCTGCTCAATACCTTGGGGTTGACCCGCGGCAACCTCTCCCGCCATATGGATAAGCTGGAGTCCGCGGGTTACATCAAGATTAAAAAATCCTTTAACGGCAAGCTGCCCTATACCAGCTACCAGATCATGAAGAAGGGCCTGGGCGCCCTCGAACAATACTGGCAGAACCTTGATCAAGTCCGCAAGGGCTCCGACCTGCCTGCTGAATAACCTCATAATTACCTTTTCTCCCTCCTTGCGTTTCCTTCACTTTTTGATTAACCTAACCCCTGGGTTTATTTTATTATGGAGTAGGATTTATGCGCAAGCGCCGCATTGTAATAACCATGGGCGACCCCGCCGGGATTGGCCCCGAGATTATCGCCAAGGCCTTTACCCACAAAAAGCTGTTGGAGAGCGCGCACCTGGTCGTGCTCGGCAACCGCTGGGTGATGGAAGAAACCTGCGACCGCCTGGAGCTCAAGTTCCCCTTTCAAATCAGCCGTGGACAAAAGCCTAACTTCAGCGAAGTGCCATTATTAGTCGAGGCTGACAGCATCAAGGACGC
>JAFGNG010000147.1 GCA_016927125.1 Planctomycetota bacterium
CTTCGATAATCTCGCCGGGATGCTTGCCTTCCGCTTCTTGAACCCGTGCCGGCTCAGGCACAGCCTTTAAAATATGGAGTTGCATCAGCCGTCCGCGCTTTCCGGCAAAGGTAGTGAATGCCTCCGGCCAGGGCTGGAAGGCGCGAACCAGGCAATCAATCGCGGCAGCACTCATCGACCAGTCAATCATCCCATCCTCGCGGGTAAATTTCGGAGCCTTGCAAGCGCCCTCGGAAGTCTGGGGCAGGGGGGTAAGGGTCCCCTGGTCGATCTGGCCGACAATTGTTACCATTAATTCACCGGCCAGCAGGCTCAGGCGTTCGAGTACACTACCGGAGGTGTCATCACTGCTGATGGGGGTTTTGATCTTGCCGTAGACCGGCCCGGTATCCCAGTCCGCGTCCAGCTTGAAGATTGTCACCCCGGTTTCGGTTTCACCGTTAAGAATAGCGTGCGGCACCGGTGCCGCGCCGCGATACTTCGGCAAGAGCGAAGCATGGGCGTTGATAAAACCGTGCCGTGGGATTTGTAAAAGCTCATCCGGGATCAGGTGGCCGTAGGCGACCACCACGCAGAGGTCGGGCGCTTCCGCCTGAAGCGTTTGAACGACCTCCGCATTCCCGCGCAACTTCTCCGGTTGAAAGATGGCGAGACCGAGATCTTGCGCGGCCAGGCATACCGGGGTCTGCCGGATCTGCCCGCCACGTCCGGCGGGACGGTCGGGTTGGGTGCCGACCAGGGTGAGCTCATAACCAGCAGCACAAAGGGCTTGCAGGGAGGGGACTGCGAATTCACCGCTACCGAAGAAGACAATTTTCATCATTATTTCCAAAACTGGCCAGAAGGTAAAGAATTACTTCTTGTTGGAGCGGATGATACTCCAGATCAGGACAAAGCCAGTAATTACCGCTAGGCCGAAGCCGATAATAGCCAAAAGATAGGCGAGCCTGGTTTCACCCAGCAAAGGCAGGGCGCTGGTGCCGAGGCCACTGCCAGAGAGAATCAGCGCGGAACCGACAATAATCGCGGCCAAAACCATGGCCAGGCTTAGGCGTGAAGAAGAATGATCAATCCGGGCGGCAAGGTCTTCGAGCGCTTCGTGATGAAAGATTACCCGCAGCCTGCCGGTGCGGACTTTCTTGAGAATCTCCTTCATATCCCGTGGCAGACGTTTGAGATCGGAGAGAAAATGATAGATGGAGAAGGGGGAATTTTTAATCATATCCCGGGGGTCGAAATGCTTGCGGAAGATGCGCTTGATAAAGGGTTGCGCGACCTTATCGATACGGAAGCCGGGATCAAGTTGCTGCGCCACACTGACCACCGTGACGATGCTCTTGCCGAGAAGGACCAGGTTGCGGGGCAGCATCAAGCCATGATTGCGAGTCAAACTGATCAGTTCCTCAAATAACTGCGCGAGATCCATCTTCTCAATCGGGACGCCGTAATAGCGGTCGATGAGATCAGCCATTTCGGAGCGGAAGCGGCGCATGTCGGCAATTTCATCAATATCCCCAATCTCGGCATAGATGTCGGCAACCGTATCGAAGTCGCCGCTGCTGATTGCCATCAGACTCATGGCAAGCTGCTGGCGAAGCTCCAGGGACACATGCCCGACCTGGCCGAAATCCAGCAGGGCGATACGGCCGTCCGCCAGGAGAAAAATATTTCCGGGATGCGGATCCGCGTGGAAGAGGCCGGAGATAAAGAACTGGTGCATGAAGATTGTGCCCAGCGAATCCGCTAAGCGTTTGCGCTCGGCTGGCAGCGACGGCAGGGCGCCAAAGTTCGAGAAGGGAGTGCCGGTAATCTCTTCCACCACCATGACATCATGCGAAACCAGGTCCCAATGTACGCGCGGGATTACAATGCTGTCATCATCCTTGAAGTTGTCCGCAAACTTGGCGGTATATGAGGCTTCAGAGACAAAATCCAGCTCGCGCCTGATACAACGGGAGAATTCCTCGCAGATATTCTTCGGCCGCATCGGCCGGATCTCCGGCAGGTGTTTTTCCATGCGATCCGCAAGCCAGAGAATAATGTCAAGGTCTTCACGGATCCGCGAATCAGAATTCGGGCGCTTGACCTTGACCACCACCGGGCTGCCATCCTTCAGCTTGGCCCGGTGCACCTGCCCGATGGAGCCGCTGGCAACGGGAGTATCCTCAAAATTAGAGAAGAAATCGTCGAGTTGGCCATGGAACGCCTTTTCGATCTTGGCAATAGCCAGTTCCGGTGCGAATGGCTCCACCTTGTCCTGCAGGCGCGTGAGTTCCTCGACATAAGCCGGCGGGATCAGGTCTGGACGGGTGGCGAGGAGCTGTCCCAGCTTGATGAAGGTGGGGCCGAGTTCCTCAAAGAGCTGGGCCAGGCGTTTCGGGGTCGGGACCTCCAGGGGCGCGCCCGCGCCTTCGCGCTTGATTGCCAGGCGCAGCTTGGAGAGCCCTGGAATCGAGTCCGAGATACGCAGTTGCCCAATCAAATGGCCGAAGCCATGCCGGGTCAGGATGACCGCGATCTGGGTAGCGCGGCGGATATTGCCATAGGTACGCGGGATGGATAAGAACGACATTTGGCGTTTCCCCAATAAGCCGGTATATTTTGAATCAGGTATCAAGATTATAAATTTCAATGATTTTATAGCAAGTGGAATACGTGAAGCACAATGAGCAGACGAAAATGCAGGATTTTACGGGAAAACCACCAATGCAACATAATATATATTATCGGACATAATAAGTATCGCAGGGAATGGCTGATTTACTTATCTGCCAGGATGTCAGCGATGGCAGCAGTGATCTCCCTCGTTGCAATCAGGTGCCCCTGGCGGTTCCAATGAGTGTCCTGCAGCAGATATGTGTCTGGCGGATCCTCTGCCGAAAGCGCAGGCAGCAAGTCTAAAGATTTTATACCAGCGGATTCACAGAAAGCGCTGATTTCACGTTGCGGCCTCGTGCGATCATATTGATTATAATTATTGGCGGTTAGCAGCTCCCAGAGCTCGTCATCAACCTGGAATTCATCCGGGATCAGCACCACGAGCAGATTACCAGCGGTAGGTTGCTGCATTTCATCTAAAATCTCGTACAGCTCCTGATAGCGCTGATTAATCTCTCCAGCATATTCAGGTTTAAGACAGACCGGCAAGCGCTTCCGCTCAATTTGCAGAAAAGCTTCCTGGCTGAAGGTTGGAAGAGTTTCAGCCACAGAGTTATTAGGAGTATCCGAAATATCGCCTTCAGGTGGGATTAATGTCGAAGCAGCCTTCCTCGTATGCTCCTGGTAGAGTGCCACAATCCGAGCGGGGACGAAGTAGCTGTACCAGAATTCCCGCCGAAGATAAGCCAGCGAGGGTTGGCGCTGTGGCAGCCAGCCAATATCATTGCCGACAAAGATGCAGACAAGCGCCAGGTCAGCCTGGTAGGGGGTATAATACTCTTTCAGCAGGTTGAGATAGCCGCGCGGAGAAATGCCATCCACGCTCAGGTTCATAATTTCGTAGGATTGCTCTTGGTTGCTGGCATCAGCCAGGGAGGTTTCCAGCAGGGTCAGGAAGTTATCCTGATAGCTGACGCCTTCAACCCCGAAAGAATCGGCCAGTCCGAGGATGCGGATAGTATTGTTCGGTTTAGTCCTCGTGAATTCCCGATCGAAAAATCCCTGGCGGTTGGCGGCGAAGCCCAGGTGCAAGCCTCCGGGAGTCAGCTTGTGATCACTGATGCGCTTGGCTGCCTTCAGATTCGGTGCAGAGAGAAGAGGGCTGTTGGTCAAGGCCGCAGCGAGGCGCAACCCCCCTTCCAAGAGCAGCAGGAGCAGCACACAATTAAAACAAGTGAGATCTATTGCCCTCCCGATCCCCTTCCCTGCGAATTTAACAAGCCAACGGTAGAAAAACTGCGAACTCATTGCCAGCAGGTGCAACGAGAAAGCAATAACCATCAGCGCGCGGAATAATCCCCGGGGTTGAGGTGTAGCCACAGCGCAGATGACGATCAAGCTTGCAACCGCTGCATAGAGCCAGTAACGCCAGAATAGACCTGTCTTCAAAACTCCCGCGCGGGGATCGCCAGTTTTAACTATAAACCCAAGGCGAAGCGCCAGCACTGCGTTAAGAAAGGAACCGAGCAGCGCGACGCAATGGGGAATAAGTTGTTGGCTGGATGAATCCCAATACCGGGATAAGCGCAGGGCCAGGTAGATTGAGGCAAGAAGGAAGATCGCCCCAATCAGGAAATAAAAAGTCTTACCGACAGGGGCCTGGTTTGTGGTAGTTGGAGTAGAATAATTCATCTTCATGCCCCCCTGCCCTTAGGAACGCTTGAGAATTGCAGCCAGGCGGCGTTGTAGGCCCTTGCCCAATAAAAGTACTGACCAGAGCCGAAGGCGCTCGCCCCAGTCCGGGATTTGAAAACTCCGGGCCCAGAGGCTAAGACGGGAAGTTTTAACTCTCTCCGGAAGTACCTGCAACAGGCCGAAATCCAGTACCGTCTGGAAGCGATCACGGATTTGCTGGTTGCAAATGGCGTCAGGAGTAAACTTAAGCTCTTCCAGGTTTTCTCCAAGATGGAGCTCTACTGAAAACTTGTTCCGGGCATAATAAATTGCGGCGGCCATGGCGGCATAGCGTTTTTGTTCATAGGCCTGCGCGGAAGAAACCCCGCCGCTGTGTTCACGGAAAGATACTAAAGCTTCCGGGAGGTTGCCAACCTCACCAAGTTCAGAGAAACGGCACCAGAGGTCATAATCCTGCGAATACCTGAACCAGGGGCGGTACCCCCCTGCCTTTTCATAAGCGGTCCGGCGAAACATTATCGAGGTATGGGTAAAGTCATTGCGGAAGTAGAGCAATTCGCGCAGCCGTTGGTGTTGACATGCGGGTTTCAGCTTGCGCAAGTAAGTGCCATTAGCGTCGATCTTATCTGCCCAGCTTCCGCAGAGCACGCGGGAGTCTTTCTCCTCCAGCCAGGCAAGCTGCTTGCGGAAGCGTTCCGGGTGGCTAAGGTCATCCGCGTCCTGGCGGGCAATGAACCTGCCCCTGGCAAGGTTGCAGCCGTGGATTAAGGCATTCGTAAGGCCCTGGTTCTCCTGGGGGATTACCTTGATGCGAGAATCTTGCGCCGCAAACTCCTGGAGGATATCCCCGGTGGCATCGGTGGAGCCGTCATTAATTATAATAAACTCAAAGTCTTTGAAATCCTGCGCGAGAACGCTCGCAATCGCCTCCCGTAGATAGCCCGCGCTGTTGTAAGCGGACATGATAACAGAAACAGCAGAGGTTGGGGAATCGCTCACCGGCTTAGCCATCAGTTTTCCTTTTGAAGAATCATGAAGGTCGAATGGCCACAGAGCGGGCTGAGGCAGAGGTTGAAAAGCTGGCGCACCACCCGCAAGCAGAAATTACGGCTGTGATATATTTTCTCCAGGAGAGGCTTTAACAGGGCGACTTCGTCTTTAACGCCTTTAGTGGCATCGAAGAGATGCTTCTTTTTGATAATAAAGCCCAAACCTTCAAAGTGCTTGGCGACTAAGGCGGGCCTTTGCATGAACTGGTAAAAGCCGGTAAGATCACCGTGCTTCTCCGCAATCACGGGATAAAAACCCAGCCACGCTTTCAGCCTGCGCAGGCAGGAGAAGGCGGGAAAGGTTATAAATAAAATCCCTCCCGGCCTGAGCACCCGCCGGATTTCACTGGCAATGGGGTCATAACCCTCAGGAAAATGCTCAATTACACCGAGAGACCAGTAGCCATCAAAAGAATTATCTGCGAAGGGCAGCACCCTGACATCGGCAATTATAACATCCAGTTCCGGTGCCTGCTGTTTGACAAAGGCAATGGTCTTCTCGGCATAGTCCACCCCGGTGCATCGGAAGCCTGCGTGGTGGAGGGTGTACACCTCCTGGCCCAGACCACATCCGCCTTCCAGGATGCGCGAGCCTGGGGGAAGGTAAGAGCTGGTCTGGCGGGCGACCCGGCTGAAGGGTGCCTGGTGGTATTTTAAGGAAGCTACCTGTTGTTGCCAGTGCTTCTCCCAGAATTCCGGTGACGCTTCGTCATTGAAACAGTAGATCCGCTGGAGGTCAGCATCATAAAATTGCTTCATCGCTTTTTAACCACTCCGTAAAATTCTCCGAACCGGATATCATAGCGCTCAATCCTGAGCCCGGCTTGTTTGAGTTCTTCCCGCAGTTCATCCAGGAGATATTCGGTGCGGTGAGTTGGATCCAGGCGCCACTCCATCGCGAATTCGCGTTTATACAGGGGCAGCCAGTCTCGATCAAGCATCGGCACCCGCAATAACAGGACAGGCGGATTCACCGGGCACTGGTTGTTATACAACGCCTGCAAAAACTGCACGCGGTCATCAATATGTTCCAGCACGTTGGAGAGCACAATGGCGTCAAGCCTTTGAGAAAAATTAAACCTGGTTGCATCGGCGCAGATATATTCAATGCCTTCACGTTTGAACCTTTCTTTGGCCTCTGCCACACTTTCCGGATTCTGCTCTATGCCCACCACCTTCTGGCAGGCAGTTTTCAAGTCATATGCCAGCGCGCCATTGCCGCAGCCGACATCCAGCACCACCCAATCCTCCTGCAGATTATTAATAAACCACTGGTGATATTTCATTAAGCGATGTTTCGGGTGCAGCTTGTCCGGCTCCAGGTGGGGCGTGAAGTTCCGCAGAACAGCATAGGAAAAATTATGCATTCGCAATGCGCAATGCACCAGCAAGCGGGCGATCGCGGGTATAGAAAGCAAGGTTTTGATAGACTTTTTAATCATGTTAGCTTTTTAACCTATTATTGTAGACAACAGTTCCGAATAAGTTTTGGCCTCGGCTTCGGCATAGCTGGCGAGCGAGGCGTTTTCCAAGATGTATTTTCGCGCGTTGTTGCCAAGGGTTTCCCTTACAGAAGAGGATTCCATCAGGTGATCGATTCCCACACGCAAGGCCTCTGCATCGGGCTCGCAGAGCCAGCCGGTGACCCCGTGGCGGATAACGTTGTTGATGCCAATCACATTGCTCCCTACTACCGCTGCCCCGCAGGCCATGGCTTCCAAGAGGGCCTTGGGATTACCCTCGTAGCGTGAGCAAAGTACAAAAAGAGCGTGGCGATTTATTAATCCCGGTAGTTTATCATTCGGGACTGCGCCCAGGAAATCAACCTTGATGTTATTCTGTGAGGCGTATTTTTTAAGGGCTGGTTGCTCTTCACCAGTACCGACCAGGGTCAGCATGTAATCACTGCCTTGGAGGGCTTCGAGCAACATGGCGAGATTCTTTTCCGCAGCTAAACGGCCAATATAGAGGATACTCTTCTCAAGCTTCTGGCGGTCTTGTGGGGCAAAGAGGTCAGTATCCACAAAATTCATGCGGACCGAGATCTTGTCGCGAGAAATATTGAATTCTTGTTGGACAAAGGCGCTATCTTCCTCACAGGCTAACAAAATCCTGTCTGCAGCCTGATAGGATTTTCTGGAAACCATCCTTACAATCTTGCGATAGAGCCAGGAACGCCCCTGCCTCGCGGCCAAGAGGTTGGGCTCATATCCGCAGCGGAGGAGCAAGGGTTTTTGATAAACCCGCGCGGCCTTGACCGCGCTCCAGCTTCCCCACAACTGGTTGGTCTTGATGAGGTTAACCGAGGTCAGGGTTTTTTGCAGGGTAGCAGGCAGAGATAAGGAACGCAGATATTTCATCACCCGCGAGTATGGCATGAACCTGCTTGTATTCAAGGGTACAATTTTTATAGGATCGAGACGGGACTCATATCCCAAGTCTAAATCATTCCCATAGGTAATAAAAGTAGTCTTGATTCCCCGCTCAGCCAGATCCTGGTAGAGCTGGATCTCCCGCTCCAGGTAGCCGAGATGATCCCAGTCTATCAGGGATACCCCGAAGGTAAAGAACAAGGCTACTGAAGGTGCTTTGCGGGCATCAGGTGCAGACATTACAGACCCCCCCCGAGCAGTTCACGGAAGAGTTGGTAATAGCGAGCGGCGATGTTTTCAGTATAATACGGCGACATCAGCTTGCTCCCGTTTACAGAGTATTCCACAAG
>JAFGNG010000148.1 GCA_016927125.1 Planctomycetota bacterium
AGTGATTGCTGCGGTCTTGCTTCTCACCTCAATATCAATTTCAGCAAACGGCTTGCAGTATTACGATACTTTTAATGTGCAGTTAGGGCCCGATGGCAGTGTTTTGTCGGGTGGCGGTACCGGTTACGGTGAAGGCGAATGGTACCTTTATCCAGAGAACCAGATGAACACGCAATGGTTTTATAATGGACCATTCGATCCTGAACGCTGGAAACGCGTGTGGGGAAATGTCTGCATCGATCCCACAGATCCGGATTACCTTATTGAGTTTGGGATCAATTGGGCTACCCCATGTTGGGATCCAAACCAGGACCCCACCGGCGCCTCAGCGCCGCCGCTCCCGGAAGATATTGTGGGCGTCCCCCAGAGTGTGCTGATTCAATATCAACAGCTCTTTGTTTTTGATTCTTCAAATCCTGCACCGGGCGTGCCCATCAACTTCTATTTTGAAATTCTGGACTTTAACCCGGAATGGATCTCCGTGGATGTCTATGGGTATAACGTAGCAATCGCTGGTGAAATCTGGCACGAATGCGTGCCGGAACCGGCATCACTTCTCCTTCTGGCCGCAGGCGGCATGGGTATGCTGCTGCGCCGGAAGAAATAAACGGGAATACGGGTAAGGCTTAATAATTAATAGTCTTGGGTTGTTAAACGGGCGGGCTGGTCTCGCCCGTTTAGCATGCCTGCAGGTTATCGAAGGCAAGTGTTACTTGGGAACAGGGTTCCTGTCCATGCAGGGGACATCGAACTGGCAAAGGGCGCAGCCCAGCGGATACCTGATCTTAAGTTCTTCGCCAATCTTAAGTGGATCCGAAATCAAAAAGGATTGCAACGATCGTTTGCTGATTTCTTCTTCCACTTTGCGGACGTGTTGCCCACATTTCTGCTTATCATGCCCGTCATTCGTAATCGCATGACCAGGACATTTCTCAATACATGCCCTGCAGGTACCGTTGGCGTAATACAGGCAGTTCGCATAGGGCTCGTCACTGGATCTCTCAGTAACTGCCAGTGGTGCGTCTGTAATCACTGAAGCAAAACGGACATTGCAGCCCACTTCCGTGATCATGCCTTCGTGCAGGCTGAAGGTTCCCAAGCCGGCGGCAAAGGCGATATGCCGCTCCGACCAGGTGGAATAGATCCGAGGCAAATCAGTATAATTCACCCAGGTGAAAACCGGGCTCAGGGTGCTGGCCACAGCGTGGCACCCTGCTTCTTGAAAATAACAAACCACCGCCTCCTGCACCGATTTCATAAAAGGATTGGCCAGGTTGCGGCCGACGCAGTAGATCTCGGGAGGCAGCTCCGGAGCTTTATTTATTTTGCCAGCTTCGCGGATCTCCTCAGAGTAAGGGAAGATTATTGAAACCACGCGCAGGCGGGATTCGAAATCTTCTTCACCAGGAAGCTGGTTGGCCGACCACATCTCCGCCGGGGTTAAATGTTGCGGGCCGACCACCTCTTTAAATTTCAAAAAGATCTTATCATCTCCCCGGGCGATCCCGGTCAAGGGGCGCGCGAAGATCCTGCCGCCGCCGTATTCCCCGGGCAAACGGTTCAATTCGCAGGAACTGAAATATTCTTCCACAAAGTTTTGCAGGGATTCATTCATTGGGAGCAGCCAAGCATCTGAGGTTTATGATTAATAAAAAATCACGCAGCCAGAACCTTATCAGAGTTGCCTGAAGTTGTCAACAGCTTGTAAAGTATTACCGCCGGTAGATGGTAGGCTGCTCGTAATGGAACTGGTGGTCCAGGCGGGTGAGGCTCTCGGAGTGGCCGATCATGAGGACGCCGCCCGGCTGCAGGAGCTGGTAGAAACGGTTGACCAGCTCGGACTGGGTGTCGCGATCAAAATAGATCATGACATTGCGACAGAAAATGAGATCAAAGGGGCCGTTAAACGGATAGGGCCTGGTCATCAGGTTGAGGCGGCGGAAGGCAATGAGTTGTTTCAGTTTCTCTGAAACCCGAAATTGGGGCTCCTGTCGCGTTCCTTCACGGGTAAGGTATTTCTGTTTCCAGGCGGCCGGGACATTTTCCACCGCCTTCGGGGAGTAGAGGCCTTCCTTGGCCTTATCCAGGACAGCGGAATCAATATCCGTGGCCAGGATTTTTAAATCCCAGCCCAGCGGGTCAGGAATATTTTCGCGCATGATCATCGCCAAGGTGTAGGGTTCCTCGCCGGTCGAGCAACCCGCGCTCCAGGCCCGAATGCGGTTACGATGGGCGGTGCGGTATTTTTTTACCAGGGGAGGCAGGTAAACCTGGCAGAGATAATCAAAATGCTGTTTTTCACGGAAAAAGCTGGTCAGGTTAGTGCTGATCGCGTTGGTCATTTCAAGGATAGCTCGGCCGGTTTTATCATTGATAATGTAATCGTAATACTCAGCGAAGGAAGTGAGGTTATGCTCGCGCATCACCTTGCCGAAGCGCGCGCGCATCAGGGCCTTCTTCTTATCCGTAAGGTTGATCCGGGAATGCTGATAGATGAGTTGCCGGAAGCGCTCATAATCCCTGTCGGTGAGGACAAGTTCGGCAGTAAAGATTTCTGTCGCTCGCATGTATGTTCTCTTTACTGAGATTTTGTCGCCATCAGTACAACCGGCCGGCCACAGCCAGAGATAAGTATATAATTTGCAGAGACGGTAGCAAGATGCTCCTCTTCGGAAAGGCTGGCGAGAAGTTGCGGGATAAAAAACCCCTGGCCTTATAAAAAAAGGCCAGGGTAAAAGTTCAAGACAAATAAAGCCCCAAAAAAATTAATCGGCGGGTTCAAAGTCATCCTTGCTGGCGCCGCATTCCGGGCAGACAAAATCGTCCGGCAGATCCGCAAAGGCGGTGCCGGGCTCTATCCCGTCTTCAGGAATCCCGACCGCGGGGTCATAGATATATCCGCAGATAGTGCATACATATTTTTCCATCACACACCCTCCTGAAATGGTTCAAGCTAAACCGGAAGAACCTCGCCCGACAAAATTACAGGGCAGCCAGCACATTGTTCAACATGGTGATGTGGCGCATCTCTTCCCGGATAATATTCTGGACCTTGCCGGCGCCCAGCTTTTCCGGCACCATCTCCTTGATCCCGACATAGAAGGTTACCGAATCCTTCTCCATGCCAATGGCCTGAGTGACGATCTCCGCCATGCTGCGTTCCACCGACAGAAACTCCAGGGGATCCTTGTTCACCGGGAAGACATACCCGTCGGCGAAGGCCTGGAGGTAGAGGGCGATTTCATTATCCGGATCGAAATTGAGCGGCTTACTCTCCTTTTTAGTAAGCTCGGTGCGCATCTGGGCGAAGAGCTTTTCATGCCCGTCTTCCATGGTCGCCAGGCTCTCCAACAGGTTCTTCTCCTGCTCATCAGAGACAATCTCTGCCGCCTTGCGGTAATACTTGGCGCCGTTTCTTTCAATCTGTTCAGCGATCTTAAGGATTTCATCAGCATTAAACCTAATTCCCATCTTTTTCTCCTTTGCTTGGGTTTTACCTAAAAAAGTCGCAACCGGTTAAAAACATAATTTAACGGGCGGCTAATTCCCTGGCCTTTTCCGCCAGTTGCCGCCCGATTGTTTCACATTCCGCCAAAACTTCCCGGTTTGGCCTGAACTTGCATTTCAACGGCTCACCCAGGATTTCAATCTCGGTGCTTTGAAGCCACGCCTGGAGATCTTCCGTCGCGCCCTTGCCCCAACCGTAGCTGCCGAAGGCGATGCCGGCCTTGCCGACCGGATGCAGGCCTTTCAGGTAGGTCAGAGCCGCGCTCATCATCGGCATCATGCCCATGTTGAGAGTTGCGCTGCCGAAGGCAATCGCCCCGGCATCCAGGACTTCGGTAGCAACCTCGGTAATGCCAGCAGCCCGGACCGAGATGAGCTTCGCCTCCACCCCTTCGAGCGCAGCGCCCTGCGTGATAGCCTCAGCCATTCGCTTGGTGCTGCCCCACATGCTGTCATAGAGCACCACCACCTTGGGCTTGGCCTGGCAGACTACCCACTCCTGGTAAGCGGCAACGATTTCAGCAATATGGCTGCGCCAGATTACCCCGTGAGAAGGTGCGATCATTTCTATCTCCAACCTGGCAGCCTGTTCGAGCACCTTGGCGATCTGCTTGCCGTAGAGCATCACGATATTGGCGTAATAGGTCTTGGCTTCCGCCATCACTGTCGGCAAGTCCACCTCATCATCGAAACGGTGGCTGGAGGCAAAATGTTGGCCGAAGGCATCCATCGAGAAGAGGAGCTTTTCTTCGACCACATAGGTAAACATGGAGTCGGGCCAGTGCACCATCGGGGTT
Source organism: Planctomycetota bacterium (assembly GCA_016927125.1). Taxonomy (GTDB): domain Bacteria; phylum Planctomycetota; class SZUA-567; order SZUA-567; family JAFGNG01; genus JAFGNG01. Next base: position 4,305 of record JAFGNG010000148.1, read on the forward strand.
TCCATGAATTGCAGGGTGCGCTTGCCCAGGGTTAGGGTGTCGCCGGTCTTGACGATCTGGAAGTTCCATTCCGAGATATCATACTGCATCTTCAGGAATTCCCGGCACTTCTGATCACAAACCACCACCGCCTGCGGGCAAGCCGCCAAGACGCGCGGCAAAGAACTGGAGTGGTCATGTTCAGAATGGTTGCAGATAATATAGTCAATCTTCTCCAGCGGGGTATGCTGCCTGATATTATCGAGCAGGTGGTCCAGGTACAGGCCCTTGACTGTGTCAATCAGGGCGGTCTTTTCATCCTGGAGCAGGTAGGCATTGTAAGTCGCGCCCCGGTTGGTGTTATAACCATGAAAATCACGGACGCTCCAGTCGACATAGCCCACCCAGTGGATGTTTTCACGGAGTTGGGTATTCATAGGCGTTTTCCTGTTCTTTCTATTAGTAATCGCGGTAATTCCAAAACACGTTTGCAATTACTGGTCGAGGGTTATCCGATTTTAAATCAGCTAAGATATGGTAACCGGGGCAGGAGGGATGTCAAGGATAAGAGTGATAAATCCACCTCATTAGCAAACAGAATCCAAACCAACATTTAAGATTATGCAAATCAATACCTTGCTGCGGAGGATAAAAGGGGATTATTACTGCTTGGCAGTCATTTTGTTAGGTTGCAGACGCATCCTCATCCGGGGTTTTTCTTCTGCCAGAGAGATTCCGAACTTCCCAGTCGAGGAAAAAAATAATCGGTGCAAAAGAGCATCGGAATCACGACGATGCAGGTTAAAAAGAGCGAGCCCGCCAAGGCAGCCACGGAATTGGCAAATGCCAGGATAATCGACAACAAGACGAAGAAGCAGGTCAATACATAGGCCCACTTTTGCCCCTTTGCTAAGCCAATTATAAATGCCGCATTTATCAGGATATTCAGCAAGAGCTTGACGGGCGCTTTTAGCTCAATAAAAACTCTGGTTTGGATGAGGGCAATACAGAATAAAGCAATCAGAGTAACCCATAATAACTTCGGCATTGATCTTTCCATCTGCCCGCCTCCTGACAAAGCCCTGCGAGTTATTTAAGTGCAAGCTGCCCAATTTGCCAGAATTTACTTCGCAGGTTTACTGGCGACGATCATAATCTCGTATTCATCCAGGTTAATCGCTGCTTTCTTCCAACTGCCCGCGGTGCCGCCCCAGAGGTGCAATACTTCCAGGCCCGCCATCTTGAAGAGGAGAATCAGTTCGGTTGGCACAAAACCGCGCTCCTTAACTGTAACTCCCTCCTTGCCGTCGGCAGGTATGGCGCTTGAAACTTCAGAGATAGTCAGAGGATCAAAGACCTTCTTTTCAACATCCTCCTGGCTGTATTGCCGGATCATCTTGAAAGCGCTGAGGACCGTTAAGAGGCATTTCGCCCCGGGCTTCAGGGATTCAGAGATATTCTTGAGGATTGCCAGGGGTTGCGCGATCGCGTCATCCGTGCTGCTCAGCAAGCCAAACGCGCCTTCGCAGAGGCAGATAGCACAGTCAAACTGTCTTTCCAAGTTGAATTTAGTCGCGTCCGCGTGGATCAATTCCAACTCTACCCCGGCGGCTTTTGCCGCCGCCTTTGCCTGTGCCAGCATGCCGGACGAGAGATCTATGCCGGTAACCTTAATCCCGAGCTTGGCAAGCGCCACCGCGTGCCGCCCGGTGCCGCAGCCGACATCAAGTACAGTATTACCGGCCTTGAGATCAAGTTCCGCCAGGATAAATTTAATTTCTTCCGCAGTATTCTGGGTAAAACAGTTATCATTATAGACCGGGGCGTGGGAGTCAAAGAATTCTTCCCAGGGGGTTTTATTGCTCATAAATAAAGGTCTGCTCCTAAGTGGTTATGGAATAATTTTGAACTGCGTCCATACCCTGCTGCATGGCCTGCAGGTTTAAGGGAATACTTTTATGGTGGCGGGCAGAGAAAGCGGTCTGCATCCCGCTCTCCATGGCATCGAGCGGCAGGAGATGGGTGATTCCCAAAAGGGCGCCGAGCATTGCCATGTTGACCGCGTTGGGGACGCTCAAACTGTCAGCAATGCGGCTGGCAGGAACCGGGATGAGCTCCGCTTGGCCCTGATAATTGTCAGCATTGATCAGGGAGGTATTGGCGAGGATTACCCCGCCGGGGATGCTATTGGCAAAGCGGTCAAAGGATTGCTGGCAGTAGAGCAGGGTGACGGTGGGGATTTCAATAAAAGGGCTCTTAACCGGGTCGGGCGCAATCACCACATCGCAGTGTGCAGTACCGCCACGGACCTCCGCACCGTAAGAGGGTTGGAAGGTGGCATAAAGGCCGTGGTTGATCGCGGCCTGGCCGAGAAGCTTCCCGGAGAGCAGCACCCCCTGTCCGCCCAGCCCGTCAATGAAGATTCTTTCTGTTTTCATCAGGATCCCCGATTCTTATGGTTCGCTCTTGCGGTCGCGGAAGACTCCCAGCGGAAATACCGGGACCATGTCGCTGTCAATCCAGTGCGCCGCTTCCACCGGGTTCATCCGCCAGTGGGTGGGGCAGGCTGAGAGCATTTCGATAAAGGCAAAGCCATCATCCTCGATCTGGGTCAGGAAGGCCTTGCGCACCGCCTTTTTCGCCCGGAGGATATTTTTAGGGTTATTCAGGGCGACGCGTTCGATATAACTCGGTCCCTCCAGGGTTGCCAACAATTCACAGACCTTAATCGGCGCGCCTTCGGTCTTCTGGTTACGCCCCTCGGGGGTGGTATAGGTTTTCTGGCCAACGAGCGTGGTCGGCGCCATCTGGCCGC
>JAFGNG010000149.1 GCA_016927125.1 Planctomycetota bacterium
ATCGATATCAAGATCCGCAGCAGCCATCGCCATGCTGGTGGCGAAAAGTACAGCAACCCCTAATAAAATAAATCTCTTCATAACACATTCCTCCAAAAAAACTCAGACGAAATTAAACACATAATAATTGAAGAACGAAATAAAGTTTTATTCAGTACCAATTCTGCTATGAATCCCCTGATAAAAGCTTATTTCTGTCTTCTCTTATTCTGCCTCCTTTTTCCAAAACACTTTTCCAAACAATTCCACTGGCTGGTGGTCTATATTCAATGTTGCCCCCACATGGCGCAAGGCAACTTAATTTGTTAGCTGTGACACTTTCAGTTAATATGACAAAGATTAATTTCTGTGTTTCTTCACAAAAACTAATGCAAAATGTTAACTAAGCTGTAATTTCGCCCTTGGTGTCATTTCATTGTTTGAAAAGTATTGATTGTACTTTAGCTATATTAACTAAGAAATATCAGCACTATCTTTCTATTCTGTAATATGTTGCACAAAACGCACATTGTCAAATCGCATTATGTTTACCCTGTAAAGGTCTGAGAACAAAAGGATTAGACAGTATCAAGCCAGGGAGTCATATCTCCTTATAAATAAACCAAATAAGTTCTATAGAACATAATTAATTGTTGCTTGAGATGCGGGTAAGTTGCTTTAAAAAAAATAAGAAATCCGATTATAGTTGAAAAATGTTGCTCTCCGTGCAGAATCATCTTCTCTGAAAGCCGATAAAGAGGGGGGAAGTCATACTGAAAATGTTACAGGAATGAGTATTGTAAATCTTAGAATGTGATTATATTGGGTAAGAATTATTCAGATGCTGAGGGTTTCATGCATCCTTTGCGCAACCCTGGTGAAGACCCTCAAGGTGGTTTTATAAATTCTTTCATTGCCGATAGTAACCAGAAGATTTACAGGAGCGATCCCGCTGGGGAGGGCGAAATACTCCATTGCTTCCTCGATGGGCTCCTGTTCGTTGGAACAGGCAATCGCAGTACGGCCATCATCGCGGTATTCTCCGGATTCAAGCAGTTCCGTCAGCAGCCCCGAGAAACGCTCGCTGTCAATTCCAGAGCAGATGGCGTACCGCATTTTATTTTTCAGAAGCATTTCTGCTAAGGCTTTGAATTGGTCATCATCAATCCGGACCGCAGTATTGATCAGGCAAGAGAAGGTCTGACCGGATTTGAAGGGCAGGGAGAGTTTTTTGCCTGGCAGATACCGGCAGGAGTAGAAGGGCTGGCCAAGGATGGAGCCCATGCAGCCATCTTGCGCGCGGATTCCCCACAGGGCTTCTTCATCTGTGACGCAAGCCGCACGCACTTTTGCTGTGATCACCCGCCTGCTTGATTTACTTGAGGCTGGCTTAGTTTTCACGCCCGTGGCTCCCCCTTGTCGTGTAAAATTATGAGGGTAAATTTATTTCGACTTCGTCCGCCTTGAAAATTCCCCCCCGGAGCAAGGCATCTGAATTTTAAATCTTTTCTCTTTGCGATTAAATAAAAAAATAGTTGGTCGTGAAAAGTTCTGACCAAGGTTATTAATTATGCTTCTTCTTATGCAATATCAGGGCACTTGCGTCAAGCCGAAAAACATTTTTTAAAAGGGATTTCTTTGATTAATCAATAAGACTTTAACCTGCATATACATTGCGCCAATCGGCACAATAAGTTAAGTAGTTAAATGGCTTGTAGCCCGGATAAAATACTTGCCTTATTCTTGAGGTTGCCAGAAGGAAATTGTGCCGACTTGCACTGGCAGATAAAAATTAATCATTGTTAAAATAATAAGCAAACACCGCTAACTTGCAACTACCACAAGGTTATAAGCTCAGGCGAAGATGCCTTTATCAAAGTCATCCTCTTCTTCACCGCCCGCTTTGCCCTCACTTTTTTCAACTTCCGGATTGACTCCATCCTCATCGAATTCCGCGGCCTCTTCTGATTCGGTTGGAGAGCCAGCTTTCTGGGCTTGTCCCTGCGGTTTTATCTCATCAAATTTCCGTCGCTCTTCCTGGTATACTCCAATGACGGCATCATGGATCTTTTTGCGGCATTCAGCATTAATCGGGTGTGCTATATCCAGGTAAATCTTTTCCCGGTTGGCAGGAATGGGGGTAGCCGGCCGTTGGGGTAGGCGCTGGCCGCAGCGGGAACAGTAAACGGCCTTAACTACATTTCTAACCCCACAGTTACGGCAGCGCTCCATAGCCTTGCGGCTGGGCATGGCCACGAAATAACCTTTATCTCCTTGAATTACCTTAACCTCTCTGACCACAAAACAATTATCAAATGTTATGGTTGCGAATGCTCTCAACTTTTCCTTGTCATCATCCTGGATCAGCCGCACCCGCACTTCGGTGATTTCCATGGCATTCCTCCTCCGGTGCAGTTACTGTTTTTCTCTCCTTGGCCCCAGTATTGTGAGTTATGGATATCTGAAATATTTTATAATGCCATAAAACCCGCCGACCTCGAATTCTTTTAAATGGTGCGAGGCGGGGCATTCTTCACCAGCAGCGCCCGGGCAACCCCCTTGCATTCCTGTGCCTGCTTGACCATCCTGGCCGGGTCTTGTCCTGGAGTCACAATGCAAAAAAGGGTTGAGCCACTGCCACTCATCCGCAAGGCATCGAACCCGAGGTTATGCAGCCTTTTAAAAAGTTGCCCTTGACGCGGTTCCATTTTAAAGACCACGTTTTCAAAACGGTTGAAGCAATTGGCGGCCAGCCTGGAAATATCCCTGGCCATGATAGCCTCGACAAGATCCTTTGCGCTACGCGCTCCAAAATTCCCCGGGGTAAGCGCCTGGTAAGCGGCTTCGGAAGAAATACCCCATTCCGGAATAATCAACACTGCTTCCAATTCCAGACTGGCAGCAAGCGGCTCGACCAGCTCTCCTCTTCCCCGGCAAAGGCAGGCCCCGCCATGGAGAAAGAAGACTACATCAGAACCGAGTTCGCCAGCCAGGGATTCGAGGGTTTCCTCCGGGAGTTCCGCGTCCCATAAAAAGTTCAAGGCCTGCAAGGTGGCCGCGGCATTGCCGGAGCCGCCGCCGAGACCGCCCCCGACCGGGATCCGCTTGCATAGTTCTATATCAGCACCCAGGCTGACGCCGCTTTCGGCTTGCAACCGCCGCGCCGCTCGCAGCACCAGGTTCGAGTCACCGGTTGGAATCTCAGGATTATCACAGTCCAGGTTTATCGCCCCGTCCTGCCGCAGGCTGAAGCGCAGTTCATCAGCGAGATCGATTTCCTGGAAAATACTTTCAATCTCATGAAAACCGTCTTTTCGTTTTTTGCAGATCTCCAAGAAAAGATTCAGCTTGGCATAAGATTTTACAGCAAGTCTTTCCAAAAAGGCCTCCCCATTTGCTGGTGGTGTGATGCTTTCTTCTTGATGTATCAGCCCTTAAGAATATGATACACTTGTAATAAAAAACTGTCAAAGAAAATGAGTTGTCCGGAATCAAAGAAAAAATCTTTCCGATTATAGTTGATTTGGTCTGAAAACCCCTAACTCAAGTACTATTCAAGGACCCTGATTGCATGGCGAAGCTACCTCTACGCGGCAGGCTTGCCCCCAGCCCTACCGGCGCGCTGCATCTTGGCAATGCCAGGAGTCTCTTGCTGGCCTGGCTTTCTATCCGCTCCCGGGGGGGAGAGGTGGTTCTGCGGATGGAAGACCTTGATCATCCAAAGGTTAAGCCAAACACCGCCCGGCAGGCGCGGGAGGATCTTCGCTGGCTGGGGCTGGACTGGGATGAAGGCCCTGAGTTGGGAGGGCCCTATCAGCCTTATACCCAAGCTGAGCGCATCCAGGTATACCGGGAGGCGTTAGAGCGTCTGCTCAGCAAAAACCTGGTTTATCCCTGCACCTGTTCGCGCCAGGATGTGGAAAACGCCCAAAGCGCTCCCCACGCGGGAGAGGAGAGTCCACCTTACCCAGGAACCTGCCGGGGGAGGTATCCCAGCTACGCCGAGGCGGCGGCAACCCTGCCTGACGGACGCCTGCCCGCATGGCGGTTTCAAGTGCCCCAGCAAACCCTGGAATTTACCGACGGATTCTGCGGCAGACAAGCCGAGGATTTATCCCGGACTTCCGGCGACTTTACCATTGCCCGCCATCCCGAAGGCGCGGGCTATCAACTCGCCGTGGTTGTCGATGACGCTGCCATGGGCATTACGGAGGTTTTGCGCGGCGACGATCTTCTGCAAAGCACCTTTCGCCAGCTTCTCCTCTACCAAGCCTTGGAGTTACAACCACCAGAGTTTGTGCATGTCCCCCTGGTGGTTGGTCCGGACGGTCGGCGATTGGCCAAGCGACATGGCGACACCCGGATCTCCTGGATCAGGGAGGCCGGGACCCCGCCGGAACGGGTGGTCGGCCTGCTGGCGCACTGGTGTGGATTAGTTGATGAGGGTACGCAGGTAACGGCTCAAGATTTGGTGGATAAATACACTCTCTCCGCCTTGCCTCATAAGCGGGTGATAGTTACTGATAAAGTGCAGCAATACCTGGGGATTGGCTGAAATCTTATAGCATTTAACCGCGCAGGTTAATATGATTGATTTTAATTCATATGCTACCGAAATCTGGAATCTTCAGACTGCCGGAAAACTATTGCAACTAATTAATCTGGAATAAGTTATATCTTATCGTATAAATGCGGATTTGTCTTGTTCCCAGATAAAAGTACCAACAGGGATAAAGCATGGCCTTTGAGCTCGAATGCAAAATCAGGATTCCTGACAGAGATCTAATAGCTGCGGCCCTTAACCAGCTTGGGGCTGAGGATCTTGGCGAACTGCATGAAAAAAACTGGCTCTTTGACACCCCGGACGGGAAGCTGAAGGCTTCGGAGCAGTTGCTGCGCCTGCGCCGGACCAACAAGGAGATTATCACCTTTAAAGGGCCGGCACTTGCCAGCGCTTTTAAAAACCGCGAAGAAATCGAAATGAAGATTGGTTCAATTGCAGACTTTACCATCATCCTGAAGCACCTCGGCTTTGCCCAGGTCTGGTTTTATGAAAAACTACGCCACAGCTTCACCTACCGCGATTGCAAGGTAGTTCTCGATAAGCTCCCCGAGCTGGGGAACTTTATCGAGGTGGAGGGAGATTCGGAAGAGGAGATCAAGGCAGTACTGGCAGATCTCGGGCTGGACCATAATCAACATTTGGAGGGAACCTATCACAGCCTCTTTCGGAAACACTGCCGGGAACGCGGGGAAGAGCTGCGAGATCTGCGTTTTAACACACTACCTCGGAAAGGGAGGTTTTAATGAGAAAGTTATTATCTTTAAAAGCTATGATTACCCTATTTTTACTCTTAAGCGTTTCTACCGGTCTTTCATCTGCTGAAGATGCCATGCAGCCCCTTGCAGTGATCCGGCAGGTGGAACATCCCGGCGGGGTGCTGGAGGTGAAGTTTGAGAATGGGCTGACCTTACTCTGCAAGGAAAACTTTGCCGCGCCGGTAGTGGCAACGCGGGTCTTTGTCCGCATCGGCAGCATCTATGAAGGGGAGATGCTCGGCAGCGGCGTCTCGCATTACTTTGAGCATATTATTTCCGGCGGCACTACCTCCACCCGTAGCGAAGCTGAGAGCCGTGCGCTCCTGCAACGCATCGGGAACAACTCCAACGCCTATACCTCGCGCGATGCCACAGTTTATTTTATCACCACCGAGGCGCAGCACTTCCCCACCGCGGCCAACCTGCTGGGCGACTACATGGCCAACTGCCTGGTGGATGAAACGGAATTCAACCGGGAGCGCGGGGTTATTATCCAGGAGATCCGCAAGCTTGAAGACGACCCTAATCGCTGTATATACCAACTGTTAGGTGAAACCATGTTTCCCCTCCACCCGGCGGGGCAGCCTGTCATCGGCCACCTGGAATTGTTCAAACAGGTTACCCGCGGGCAGGTAGAAGAGTTTTACCACCGCTTCTACGTCGCTAATAACATCACCGTGGTAGTCGCCGGAGCAGTCAAAGCTGAAGGCGCGATTAAAGAAATCGCTATCTCCTTCGCCAATCTCAAGCGGGGGATGGTGCACCATCCCGCTATGCCACCGGTGCCCAGACAAACAAGTTCCAAATGGGCGGAAGAGAGCTCCGCGAAGATCAACAAGCTCTATCTCTCGGTCGGCCACCATACTGTCACCCTGGATCACCCGGATCTCTTCGCGCTGGACGTGGCGGCTGACATCCTCGGCGCCGGGCGCACCAGCCGTCTTTACCGCAGCCTGCGCGAGCAGGGGCTGGTGCAGGGCGTTTACGCTTATTCCCACACCCCGGCCTATAACGCCGGGGTCTTTGGCATTGGCGCGACCCTGGAAGAAGAAAATCTGCCCGCGGTCCTCAGTACTTTGGTCGAGGAGATCAACCGCTTGAAACTGGAGTCGGTTTCCCGCGAGGAATTGCAGCGGGTGGTCAAGAAGAAGATCACCGACGAACTCTTCGG
>JAFGNG010000150.1 GCA_016927125.1 Planctomycetota bacterium
CGATAATCAGAATATTCATTATTGTCCTTTCCGGGTTTATTTTTCACCATCCCGAGATGCTGTCAGTTGATTTCGCCATATTTCTTCAAGCTTTTGAGTATAAGCAAATCGATAAAAAAAGCCTGTTTAAAAATTATCCTGAATACTTACTGGTTATTTTTCTCTAAAATAAGCTCTCCCCCCGCGGAAATTTTATTTAAAATAAAGTTTGACCATAAAGCAGAAAAAAAGTAGTTTTGAAAACCAATATGGATGTTTTATCTCGCAATTAAATGCCTTATGAGTCTGATTTGAATCATTTCTATATGAATGGTGATAAAGAGTTATGATTGATGAATCCTGTTTGGCTCCTGACATTAATAAGAATAATATCCATCCCGATGCTGAGATTTATGGAGCGAGTTATCTCTCCGGTGAAAAGACTGTTGTAGCTGCGGGCGCGGTCATCAAGGATTCCCGCCTGCATAATGTTTTGGTTAACGCAAATGCAAGCATCATTGATTCTATCATTATCCCCGAGGGAGAGGCGCGAACCCATAAGTGCGATGCTGCCGGGCGCTGGGTTGTAACCGGTGCGGAGCTTCCTGAAATCGGTGCTGCCACCTGCATTGAAGGCTCAACCCTCGTCAACACCAGTGTAGGCGAAAGCTGTGTGATAAAAAATACCTATACTCGCGATGTCCGGCTTGGCCCTGAAAACTCTATTCAGGACGCCAAGATTGTCATCACCAACACAGATGCGAAGGTGACTGTCACCGGCCCGACCGAGATTTCCGAATCCTGGCTGGGCAGTCATACTACTATTGATGAGCGGGGTTACCTGGAGGGCGTCTTCTCCAATACCTTCCGCCAGCTTGAATTTGATGAGACAACTGGGAAACTCAAAGTTACAGGCACTATCAAGCTGCCACACCTCAGCCGTTACGGGGTTAATACTATCAACTCCACGAACTCCGGCAAGATCCTGCCGCAACCAGAGCATAAATTCACCGGCTTCGGCCCGCATCAGGGTTTGTGGACCATCACGCTCTTGAATCATGAGCAGGTTGAGCTTGGCCCCTGCTGCTGGGTCGCGCCCTGGACCAAGGTAATCGGCCAGTCCGCCCTGCCCCACCCGGATGATGAGAGCCTGGTCAATGATCGCCAGTTTACCTACCTGATGCCATTCTCCATAGCCGGCGTGGGCGCGGATTCCACCAACGCGCTGGTGATGCCGGGCGAGCTTACCCTGGGCTACGGACCGAAGAAGCGACACGGCGCCTGGGTCTTTACTTACGCGCCGGACCTGGTGATCCGGATGGTGGCGAAGTTGTATACCGCTCTTACCCCGGAACGCAAAGCTCTTGCCGATACGATTGTCAACGAGGCTATCAAGGCCGCTATCGAGATCACCAAGAGTATGGCCTGTGAGCACCAGGTTGACCTCTCTCTCGCCCTGGAGCAGCAGCCCCGGGGTTGGCCGCAGTGGATCGGCAAAACCTACCTCCTGCTCAAAGCGCACCTGGAGAATAATCTCTGGGAATTCAAGGATGGTAAGCCGGTAGGATGGAAGCTGGAGGGTACATGCTGGACTCACCCCAATTTTGATAAGATTACCGCGATTCAACCGGACGCTCTGGAAAAACAAATCTCGGAAGAAGAGATCTTCGCAACCGATGATCCTATCCCTCCGGCGAATGTGGCGCTTCCCTCTGGCGAATTGCATGGCACTGGTGACCAGCCGGAAATCTCTCCTGAAGCAAAGGTATCCCCCCACGCCTGGATTGGTCCTGGTTGCGTGATTGGCGCGGGCTGTAAAATCGCGGCGGGAGCGGAAATCTGGAACTCCGTGCTTTCCGGGTGTTTGGTAGAACCCGGCGCGTGCGTCTGGCGCAGTGCTCTTAAGAATGCAAAGATCTGCGCCAAGGCCACGGTGCGCTCCTCTAAAATGAATAACTCCAGCCTGGGCGATAAATCACTGCTTGAGTGCGCGGAGATTAACGATTCGGAACTCTCTCATCAAACCACAGCCAGCGCCTTCGCTAATATTAAAGAAACCCGCACCTCCTGCCCCACCATTTTAGGCGGAGCCTTTCATCATACCGAGTGCGATACGGTGATGATGTCGATGCATATGGCGGGGTGGTGCAAGCACGTGAAGATCCTGCCCACTACCTTCGAGCATGAAGGCAAGCAGGTAACGATCCCCGCAATCCCGATGATCGGCGGCGGTGCGCAGCTCAACGGCACCGTGGAAAACCCAGTCGAGATGGAGTGCTCTTTCATTGCCTCCAACGCTATTGTAGAAGGCGGCGCTTATATCGGCTTCGGCTCTTTCGTGATTGGTAATCTCAATGCAGACGAAGGCCTGCTACCCTTTACCATCAGCCCCGGAGGCGGGCCAACCTCCCACCAGCTCGGCGGGGTCCTGGTTAGCATGTCGAACATTATTATCACGCACTTTATCAGCTGGACCTACCAGGCAGTCGCCGTGGAAGATGCCCCCGCGGTAGCGCAAATGGTTATAGAAGCTATCAAAACCGGAATCGCTGCGATTAACTGGGAACTGTCCATCCGTGCTTCCGGCGAGGCTCCGGCCGCGGATTCCCTTTATTCGAAATATAAGAGCCTGGCTCAATATTCGGAAGCACAGCTGAATTCCGGCCTTGCACTCTACCGGAAAGTCTTGCAACAAGGCGCCTGGGAGCTTAACTTTAACGGCCAGGAACTGGTTTTCTCTTCCCGCAAGGGATATTGGACTGAAGACCAAGGCAAGACCATGTGGAAAGTCACCAAGTGAGTTAGTTAAAATATTACCTGGATTTTAACTGATGGTATGAATTTTAGGAGGAGCAGCAATGGCAATAAAGATAGGACAGGTCGGTTTGGGCTTTATGGGCAAGATGCATTTCGACACCTATGCCCGCCTGAGCAACGCCCAGGTGGTTGCGATCTGCGATTCGGACGTCAAAAAGCGCCGCGGGGACTGGTCGGATATTGCCGGCAATATCGCGGGCAAGGCCCAGGCGCCGGATCTCTCCGGGGTTACAACCTACTCGAAGTTCGACGCCATGCTCAAAAATCCCGAGATTGAGGTTGTGGATATTACGCTCCCTACTTTCCTACACGAGGAATTCACGCTCAAGGCTCTGCAGGCGGGTAAG
>JAFGNG010000151.1 GCA_016927125.1 Planctomycetota bacterium
GGGGATGGCGCGGATTTCTCCGGTCAGGATCCCGCTGGCCGGCTCTGCCGGGCCTGCGACCGGCACCTCTTCCTCAGCCGATTCCCCACCCCCGCAACCCAAGGGACCCATCACCAGCGCAATTACCAATAGTCCGGTCCAAAGCTGCTTGAGTCTCATTGTAACTCTCCTTTCGAGCCTATAATTTCATGTAAGTTGTTGATTGTTATTACCTTCAGAAACATAATCTCACGACGCCACGACAGAGTCCGGTCCTGCAAAGAGTCCCGATTCCTTTAAATTCTTCAGATTCTGCTTTGATTGCCCGGAAGCTCCTGGCAGCCCTAACCCGCCAGGCTTTCCGTATAAGAATTGTAACCCCGATTTGCACTTTTCACAATAAATATTTCATTAATTATGATTTTTTAAGCCAGTTAAATTCCCATTCACCTGCAGGAGTATGTTCAGGAGGTAAATAAACAGCCCCCTCGATAGAGGGGGCTGGGGAGGGAATATGATAATTTGCTTGAATACCCCTAAGGTTAATCAGTTTTCTTTTTAACCTCCTCCGCGTTTACTGGAGCCTCTGGCTTGGCAGCCTCCTTGGGGTTGGTTTCATCCTGGGCCTTGGTAGCCTCTGCTTTCTTGGCAGCCGACTGCATAGACTTCTTGGATTTGGCAATCTCCGCTTTGACCATCCGGGTGGTGCGGCGCATGCGTAGGCCCGCGTGTTGCTGGTGGCTCTTGCTCTCGATCTTCTCGCGCGCGTGCATGAAGGATTCCTGCACCGCCACGAAGCGGTCGCCGAGGTAGAGGCGTTGGGCTTCGGGATTCTCGATCAACTCCTTCGCCGAACCATGGATCAAGACCTTACCATCATGAATAATGTAGGCGCGGTCGGTGATGGTAAGCGTTTCCCAGACATTATGGTCGGTTAGCAAAATGCTCATACCGTTGGCGCGCAGCGCCGCGATAATCTTCTGGATCTCCGCACAGGCCACCGGGTCAACCCCGCTGAAGGGTTCGTCCAACAAAAGCACCATCGGGTCGATCACGAGTGCCCGCGTAATCTCCAGCCGCCGTCGTTCCCCGCCGGAGAGGGTGTCGGCCATGTTCTGCGACAGGCGCGTGAGCGAGAGATTGGTCAGGAGCTCCGCCAAGCGCTCTTCGCGTTCCCGCCGTGAAATCGGCAAGGTTTCGAGGATCGCCATGATGTTGTCTTCCACCGTCATGCGCCGGAAGATGCTGGGCTCCTGCGCGAGGTAGCCCATGCCCAGGCGGGCGCGCTGGTACATCGGCTGGTGCGAAATGTTTTCGCCATCAAGCAGCACTTCGCCCTCCTCGGCCGGGATCATCCCCATCACCATGCGGAAGGTTGTGGTCTTGCCCGCGCCGTTGGGACCCAAGAGCCCCACGATCTCACCGGGTTTGAGGGAGATATCCACGCCGTCAACCACCCGGTGGCCGCCGTAGCTCTTTACCAGCCCTTTGACATCCAGCAGGCTCATCTGTCCTACCCCTTTCAGTTTGTTTGGATGGCAAAGCCTCTTGGCGTTTGCCGTGCAGTCATCTTCTTAGTTGTCACCTTGCAGGGGGCTTACCCCTTGATTTTTCGAGTTTTTTTGTCTTCTGACTTCTGTATAAGATTACGTAACCCAGGTTCTCCAACCTGGGAATCACAGACTGGAGAGACTGTGCCACATAATAAATGTTTACTCCAGTATACGGATTCGGTGCGGCGGCCACCAGATGAAAAGCGCCGGACCCAGCAGGTTCGCCTCCGGTACCGGCCCCCAGTGGCGGCTGTCATTGCTGTTCGGGGCATTATCCCCGAAGGCGAGATAATTCTTCAAAGGCACAATATAACAGTGCTCCTCCTCCATCTTGGCGCCGAGTTGATACGCCTGCGTTTGCCCCCCCGGGAGGCGGAGATTGCGGAAGTACGCCATCCGCTGCTCCGGGGTCTCCGGGATATAGTAGTAATAGATATCCCGGTCAATAGCGAGTTTGCTGATCTCGACCTCGCCATCTGTAAGCGAGAGCGTCACCCCGGATTGCGCGTGCGGGTTGTCATTCTTAGGCATGGCCTTGTTGATCTCAAACAGCAAGACCTGCTTGCCGTCAATCCGCAATCCCAGTTGGAGATCATAACGGAAGAATTCAAGGTTATGCCTGGTTCCCTGCGCCAGCTCCACCTCGGCTTCGCCTGCCTTGCCGATGGGTTGCCCGTTATGCTTCAGGACTGCCCTGCCCCTTGAACCCAATCCCAGGTCTACTTCCCAGGTGTCATCTTCCAGATCGAGCGCCAGGGTAAACTTGCCTTTGTCTGCCAAGGGTTTGAGCTCGCAGCTTACCCGCAGGTCTGCCACGGTATGGAGCGGGTGGTACCTGACCGCGCCATTGCCGTTGTTGTCGCCACGCAGGCCGGTATTCTTGAAACTTTCCGGTACAATATCCTGCTCCGACATAAAGGCGCCGCACTTCGGGCAGGAAGCGGTGAGCTGCTGGGAATTGACCGTCTTCGATAACTTGCCGTCACAATATTCCACGGGGCAGGCAAAGGTTACTACCTGCCGCTTGATATGGCGGTCTGAAATGCCCAGTTCCGTATCGCGGTAACCGTCAACCATCGGTTTGTATTGCAACGTGATCTTCCCGGTGGCCTTCCCCGTCAAGCCCCCCCCGGCAAGTTCCCAGCCCGCGTCTTCCGGGCTTCTTGCCCAATGGTAATCGAGGGCAGCAGTGCTGTTGCGCTCGAAATCGCTCCGGTAGACCGGGATCCAGATGCTGTCCTGGAGTGCGAGCGACTTGCGGGCAACCTTGGGGATTACCTCGCCGCCTTTCTGCACAAAGAGGTCGCCGCTCCTGATATAAACAGTCTCGCCCGGCAGGCCAACGCACCGCTTGATGAAGTTCTGGTTGTAATGGCTTTCCGCGCGGTTCTGGGCGGGATATCGGAAGACAATGGTTTCAAAACGGTAGGGTTGTTTCTCCTTGCGGAAATTATAGCTCCGCTTGAAACAGAATACCCGGTCGCCGCCTTTCTCCACCCCGAAGAGGGTCGGCTCCATTGAGCCGGAGGGAATCGAATAGACATCCGCAACATACCACTTGATTGCCACCGCGCAGATAAAAGCCGTGGCCAGGGACAAGAACAAGCCGAAGGTCTCTTTTTTCGTGCTTCTGGCAGCCTTTTTCTTGTCCTTACCTTTGTCGACCTTGCTTTTTTTAGGATCGCCTGCCATAACAACCTTTCTGTGTAATTGATCTTATCCAAGATATTAGAAATAATTATCTTGTAGATGATTGTCAATGTCGTTCTGCCGGAGGCAACCCTAATTTTTGCCATTACCCCTGGGTTTTTGCTTAAAAACTGTTTAATATTGTATATCTCATGTAATTCAGGCCGTCTGGCCGGATTCTCTTTTTTTGCTTCCGGATCCCTTTTTAACAGGGTTTTATTATAAAACCGGGCTCTTCTCTTACTATGATTACCCTTGACGTGAGTGGTATAACTGCTTAGACTGAGGCGGATTGGGAATGATTCCCAAGCGTAGGATAGAGTTGTTTTATCTTGGGCTCGTAGCTCAGTCGGTTAGAGCAGCTGACTCATAATCAGCGGGTCGGGGGTTCAAGTCCCTCCGAGCCCACCAGTTTGTTATGGGTATTGATTTGCCAGCGCTGTTCTCACCGGTTGGGAAACCGGCGGAGCTGGTGGGATCACAGCCATCTTCGCATCTATTGAAAAAGGGAGCTTGGCGTGCTTAAGAGTTATTTTTCAGCAATCTTCAATAATCATTTCGGCAGCACCAAAAAAATTATCCCCCTCCTCCTGATTGGCGCCCTCTGCGGCCTCTTTAGCGCCTGCGACTCCACCAATGAAGAACTGGTGGAAACCCGCAAGGAAAACGTCGAGGCGGATCGCTCCCGGATGCAAAGGATGATGTTCACCAGGCCACTCGACATGGAAACCGCCGTGTCCTACGGCCTGAAGTACAACCTGGAGGCGAAACTGGAGGAACGCAAGCAGGAGATCCAGAAGGAGATTACCAAGCGCTCCTGGTTCAAGCTCCTCCCCTCCCTCGAAGGTAGTTTCGATTACACCAACCGCAATAATCTCAGGGCAAGCCAATCAGTCAACCTGGAAACCGGCAGGGTTTCTGAAGCCACAAGCTATTCCTCTGAAAAGGAATCGCAGACCTATGGCATCAACCTGGTCTGGAATATCCTTGATTTTGGCATCTCTTACCTCCAGGCCCGCCAGGCCGAGGATGACCAGGCCATCATCCAGCAGGAGTACCGCCGCACCCGGCAAAATCTGGCGCTGAATATCTCCCGTGCCTACTGGCGCTGCCTAGTGAATACCCGCGCCGCCCTTCTGGCCGAAGCCCTGATTGGTAAGGTCGAGGAAGAGCATGACAGTGTAGTCAAGCAGATGGCGGATCGCGCCATCCTCAAGCCCGCGGGGCTGGAAAAACAGGCGCGCTTGCAGAAATTACTGCTGAGGTTGCGCGACTTCACCCGCCAGGCCGAAGCCTCCAAGGCGGAACTGGCCGGCTACCTCAGCTTGTCCCCCGGTACCCGCTTCGAATTAAACTCCGCCGACTTCCCTTACATTACCAAGTTCGATGCCTATGATGTCGAGGCGCTGGAAACGGAAGCCTTGCTCAGCCGTCCGGAGCTTTACCAGGAAGATTACAAGGAGCGCATCACCCAGGAGGGTGTCCGCATCTCCATCTTGAGAATGCTGCCTTCTCCCTCCGTATTCCTCAACCATAGTTGGGATGATAATCCCCACCTCTATGCTAATTACTGGTATTCCGTCGGCGTCAAGGCGGCTTCCAACCTGCTTGACCTCCCGCGCCAGATGACCGAGGTCAAGGCCGGCACACTGCGCGAAGAGCTGGTCCAGCAACGCCGGATGACGGTCGCGATGGGGATTTTGACGCAGATCCGCCTGACCCTGATCCAGTACCGCTCCGCCGCGGAGCGCTGCCTCGCCCTCAGCGAGATCCTCCAGGTGCAGAATGAATTCCAGAGCGTAACGGAAAAACTCGTCCGCGAGGGTAGAACCAGCCAGAGCAACCTCCTCACCGCCAGTGTCGATACCTTCTTCACCTACCTGCAGTACATGCAGGCCTACGCCGATGTCATGGCGATGAAGGAACAGGTCAAGAACACGGTCGGCCGCGACCCGGTTATCTCCAAAGAACCGCTGCCGGTGCAGATGTATATTGCCGAAGGCGGGCAGAAGTACTGGCCGCAGATGCTGGACTCGCCCTGGAACGCGCAGAAGGTTGCCGCCATCAAGCCGGTTGAGATTGAGCGGGAATACGGCGTAAACGGCACCGCTTACCAGGATACTCCGGAAACGGTCCGGCCCCGCTACCGCCCGGGCGAAATCGTCCCCGCCGAGACCGGCGCTTACGTTCCCGGCGAGCCGCAATCCCTGGACGCGATTGCCCTCCAGCTTGGGGATGCCAGGTATCGGATAGCAAGCGAAGCAAAACAGAAACTCCTGGATGCTGGCGAAGAGGGCGCCCGGGCAGCGCTGTCGATGATTAACTCTCCCAACCAGCGCGCCCGGATCCTGGCGATCCTGGTAATCCGGGAAGCTGGCGGCAGGGATACCACCGCGCAGTTGTTGCCGCTCTTGTCCGACCAGGATCCGCTGATCCGCTACCATGGCTCCCTGGCACTGAAGGATGCCTTCGGACAGGATTTCGGTTACCATCCTGCTGACGCTGAGAGCGCGCGTGCGAATTCCATCCAGCGCTGGCAAGAGTTCCTTTCGCCATATTATAAAGGTGCTGCGGAACCCCAATCGTGAGTCGGAATTAAAAGCAAAGGTTTATCTGGTTTTCGATTATGCTTCTCAGATGACGGAGTTTTCATTAAAACTAAAGGAGGCGGCTTGATGATTACCCTCAAGGAAGCATATGACCGCTTCAAGCAAAAGCATGAGGTTGCCTCCGGCAAGGTCTCTGCCGAAACGATTGTCAGCTTTGAGAAGCTCCTCCAGCAGGACACCGGCCCCCTCTACGGCATCAGCCATGAAGTCTTCCATATCAAGAAGGTCTGGATCCCCGATGCCGCCCGCTCCGGGATGCATCTGCTGATTACCGGTGAGACCGGTACCGGCAAGGACCTGGTCGCGGCCCAGATCCAGGCTTTGGTGGAAAAAACTATCGGCAAGCAAACCCCTTTTCTGCGTGTCAACTGCGCGGCAACCTCCCCCGAGGAAATGGAGCTGGGGCTCTTCGGCGATGTCTCTAACAAGCGTAAGGGCATCTTCGAGCTGGCCGAAGGCGGCTGTGTCTTCCTAGACGAGATCAGTGAACTGGATGAAAAAACTCTTGCCCGGCTCCTGCGGGTCTTGCAGAGCGGCTCCTTCCTGCCCGCGGGCGGGAACCAGCGGTTGACCCTCAAGGCGCGGGTGATTGCTACCACCAACCAGCACGAATGGCTGCGTGAAGACCTCTTCTGGCGCTTTCCTGAACATATCCACCTCCCGCCGCTCAGCAAGCGCAGGCTGGACGTCTTCTTTATTCTCTACGGGCTGTTAAACCAGCATCCCCTGCTGGAGTCCGGCAAGGCGATGGCTTGGCTCTTAACCCCCTCGACGCTTCTGACCATGCTCTTCAGCCCCTGGCCTGGCAATGTCGGGGAATTGAAAAACGCTGTGGATATGGCGGCAGCGCGCTACCGCAATGCCCCTCCGGAGATGCCGAGGTTCTTTACCTGCCGCAGCGCCACCGACGGCCCGGACATCCTGATGCTGCCCAAGCCGAAGTATGATCTCTGGCGGCATCTCTCCCGCTCGGTGCGCGAAACCAAGCGCGGGCGCGAGCTGGTTCCGGCGGAGTTGCCGGACCGCTCCACTATCAATGATTACTCCACCCTCCGCAGCCTTGGCACCGATGATATTATTCCCTGCTACAACTGCGCGGAGGCGCTGGAGTTCTCCACCATGCTGTACGAGCTGCTGGATGATGACAGCCAGGCTTTTGATTGCGTCGAATCGCGCGTCTATACCGCGAATGCTTCCCGTCCGCCGCTGCCTTTAGCAATGCGCTGGCGGTATGATGAAGACGGCAATATCCGCAAGGAAGATGAACGCTGGAGCGTGGATTTCTCCGGCATGACCTCGGAGCAGGCCTATGAAGCCTACCTCATTGCCCTGCGCGAGCGCTGTGCCACCATGGCGCAGGCCATGCAGATGTCGGGCCTCTCCGATACCACGCTGCGCCGACACTTTAAAGAACATGATATCCGGCAATATAAAGGGAAAAGAACCTCAAAATAATATTGGCAAATTTCGTTTAAATCCTTAAAAAATAACCTATAGCCTGAAAGGGTTGTTTGCAGAAAGAAAACCTTACTTTATGCGAAAATTATATCTTTACCGTTGGCTTCGCCACCATCACTGGCGTTTCCTGCGGCAATTCCTGAAGCTCCGCGCCAGCCCCCATTCTATCGCCCTCGGGGCCGCAATCGGGGTCTTTATTGGGCTCACCCCCACCGTTGGCCTGCAGATGATCATGGGAGTGATTATCGCCAGCTTCGTCGGCGCCAACCGAATCGCGGCCGCCCTCCCGGCTTGGATTACCAACCCGGTAACAATTGTCCCGATTTACAGCTTCAACTACTGGATTGGCACTTTGTTTGTCGGCGGCCCGAAGGTTGCGGAGTTCCAGAAAGTGCTTCATGAAATTAAGCTTGCTTCCGAAAATGGCGGCTTCGGGCAGGCTGCCAGGGAACTCTTTAACCTGGGCATGGAAATGTTCCTGCCGCTTTGGATCGGTTGCGTGCTGGTGGGGCTGGTATGCGCGATTCCGACCTATCCCCTGATCAGACGCGCGGTTATCCTCTTCCGTGAAAAGCTGGTCCACAAGCGCGCCGCCCGCCATAGCCGGGTGCGCAAGATCCTGATTAAGAAATCGGAGCAAGAGGCTAATGGCTATACAGTTAGCGAAGAAATCATAGAAGGCGAAGAACCTGATGATTCGGAAGAAACCAATAAGGTTGAATTCATCGAAAAAGTTAATCATTAACCCTTTACAGACAAAGTGTAGATATTTCATTTCTGTTGTACAAAGACCGCTGAAATCTGGAGTGAACGCCGCTATAATCTTATTTCAGTTGACATTATGCCTCATGGGAGTTACTATCTCAGCGGTGCGGTTTCCTATCCCATGGGGCCGCTGGCGTTAAACCAACCATGAAAGGAGATCCTGATGAAACAAGGTTCCGGAGCTGGTATTGCTCTCGGTGTTCTCACCGCCACAACCATTCTCTTTGGTGTTCTTGCTTACCTGGCCTATGTCGATGCAACCAACATGAGCAACCTTCTCAAAACTGCCCAGCCCGGGGTGATTGCAGGCAAGTGGGAAAATAAGAATATTGCCAATCTGAACCAACGGGTAAATACTGCTGAAGAAGATCTCAAGAAGGCGCAAAGCGCGCTGGAACAGGCCGCCGCCGCCATCCGGTTAAAGGATCAAACCCTTGGTGACCTTAACGCCCAATTCAATGACCTGAAGAATAAAGCCATGCAGTTAACCAATGTCACCTTGAAAGCCAAGGATGAGGAAATCGACATCCTTAAGAATAAGAATGAGGAGCTCCAGAACATCATCAGCAGCCCGGACGAAGCCCTTGCAATCGCCAAGGAAGAGGCCAGCCAGGCCAATCTCCTGTCGGACAAGCGCGAAGAAGAGCTTAGGGCCCTGCGCCAAAGCGCGATCGCAGTCGAGGACGCACACCGTCGCCAGCTCACCGACACCAACCTTAACCTCAGCAAGCTCCAGGGAAGGCTGGACGAGCTTAGCCTCAGCACCAAGGCTTCCCGCGACAAGCGCGAAGCCGCCATGTTTAATGGCAAAGTCCTGGAGGTTGATGTTGAGCGTAATTTTGGCATTATTGATATCGGCGCTGCCCACCGCGTCAAGCCCGGCATGCAGTTTGAAGTCAGGCGTTGGCGCCAGAACAAGTGGGATACCATCGCCCGCGTTAAAATCAACTCGGTCTACCCCGCAACCTCGGCATTCACCATTCTCTCCGAGGTTCGCCAGGAGCGGGTCTGCCCGAAATGCGGTTACAAAGCCGAGATCGATATGCATCATTGCCCCTTCTGCCGCGGTGGGATCAACAATGACGAAGTTATCCCGCTCGTAGGCGGCAAGGTGGTTGAAGTCAGCGGCATGAACCCGCTCGACCCGATTGTCGCGAACGATTATATCTACAACCCCCTCTTCAGCCCGGACAAGTCCCTGACCTTTACCATCGCGGGCGAATCCATGAGCGGCTTTACCCGGGAGGAACTTGAGAAGCTGATTATAAATTATGGCGGTAATGTCACGCCCGAGGTCGGCGTCAAGACCGATTACCTGGTGCTCTGTAATGTCCCGGATGAGGCCAGCGCCTCCAGCCCGGAGAGCTTTGCCGCCACCCAGGCCGCCATTAAAGCCGCGGAGCAATACGGCGTGCCCATTATGCGCCAGGTCGAACTGCTGGAGTTGATCCAGGAGTAAGAAAAATAGCCTGTTTTAAATCAATCCCTGCCCTTCCCCTGCTGCCGGGGGAAGGGTTTTTTAAGTTAAAATTATTGTAACTCCATTAATTTCAGTGAGTAAGAATCGTCTGCTTTTGCGAAATCCACCTTGAAGTATTCCCCCTTTCTAGCGCGTGAGCCTTTCCTAAGTCAATTCAAACTTGCATAAGTTCCTGAGATTAATATAGTTTTGAGAATGAGACTGGTTCTCTGCTGAAGCGTATCTTGAACCCTCCACCTTCCTTCAGGGAATAACGCTGGGATCTTGCCATGGACATGCGCGACGCGATTGAGTCTTACAACCTCGAGGCGCTCCAAAGTTATCCCCGGATCGTCAACGAGATTATTGAAGAAGCCATCAATGCCGAGATAGGAGAGTTGTCCGCTGATAAATTCGTCCGGGCGATTCTTAGCATTGGTGAGCAGGACGCGCAGGGGCCGGACGCCTCGCGGATTCTCTCGCTCTCCTATGCTGACGGCGATGAGGGGCCGGTAGTCAGTTTTTACCAGTTCTTCAACAGCGTCTACCGCCGGGCAATCACCCGCAAGGGCGCGTTCTACTACAAGCATCAGCAGGAACTTGATAACCTTCACCAACGCTTCTATCAGGACAAGCGGGAAAAATTCAGCGACCTGAGCCATAACACTCGAGCCACGATTGAAAGCCTGATCGAGCATAACAGCGAGGTGATCGAGGCCAAGAGCAAGCGCCTCATTGAGAAGAAAAGCTATATCCAGATCCGCCGGATTGCCCAACAGGAAGAGAAAACCTCGCAGCAGCTGGAATTCCTCTCTTCCGAGCACCGGCTGGACATCAAGGGAATCTATTCCGCCCTGGAAAAAATTCGCCTGCGGATCGATTCCCACGAGCGCTTCCGCCGCAGCCTGTTCCAGGAAAGCCAGGCCACGATCTTCGCTTTCTTCAAGGACTTCCTGGCCGCGCTTGAGGACCCCATGACCAGCATGACCTCTCTCGGCTTTGCCGATCTGCCCGGCGGAGTTTGCGTCGAAGAGCTCCCCCTTACCGATCGGGAAAGGCTTAACCAGGCAGTTCGCATCATCCTCGCTGCGGATAACACCATCCTGCCGCAGAATTACAGCAGCAAGACCCGCTGTTACCCCATGCCGAAGGTTGTCCTGGTGCCGGTGGTGGGTTTTATAACCTGCGCCACCGGGATGGCAGTCGAAAAATTCCGGGAAAACGTAATCTTCTTTCCTATCCGCTGCCTGGAGAATCCCGTTACCGGCCTGGCGCGAGAACTGATTAAGCTCAAGCGCAAGAGCAATCCCCGGGCGGTGGTAATGGCGCGCGAGGAATACCTCGAGTACGTCAAGGCCAACAACCTCATCGGCGGCGGGTATGAGAACATGTATGAGAACTTCCTCCGCTTCTGCCTCGGAGATGAAAACACGATTGAAAACCTCTCCCCGGATGAAATGGATATTATTGCGCAACACTTTCTCCCCATCTATACTTGCGCGCTCTACACCCTGCCCTGGTTGCGGCCCACCCTGGCCCGCCTGGGTATAGAAACACAGGAGGATCGCGCGGAATTCAATCTGGAGATCGAAAAGTATAAAGAGCAACCCTTTGCCGCGGGGGTCATGTGCGCCGATCGCGCGGAGAAATACCGCAAATATATCTCCGCCCTGGAGTCTTATTATAATTGCGATCCGGACTGGCTGGCAAAGGCGCGCTGTTCGCTGGCTTCCAACCGTACCGCCGCCCGGCGTTTCTTCAACCAGGCTTACCGCGATGACGACATGCCGAGGATGTCACTCTATAACACCGCGCTCATCTTCTATCATGAAGCGTTGGAAAACGAGGGCCCTGCCCGCCGGGAGTTGCTTAAGAAAGCCGCAATCCTCTTGCGTAAGATCCCGGAAGACGCGCCGCCGGATCTCTGGAGCTACAAGGCTCAAGAGTATCTTAACCTCTGCCAGACCGATGCCGCCTCCGACCATCAACCTTTACCTGAACCAACTCCTGCGCTTGCGGTTAGCGAAGCCTCTGAGGCTCCGCGTCCCAAAGAATCCTCCGTCCTGAAGTGGTTCAAGGGCAAGTTCAATAATAATCCATAGGGTACTTGCCTCACGAAGACGAAAAGGCAGGTTTTCGCAGTTGCCAAAGCTCTCATAATGGTGTAAAAACATTTCTGAGGGAAGCCGCAACCTTGACCTCCCCGGCCGTAATATCACAAAGACAACTTGGTTAACTCCCATGCATTCATTTTTTAACAAACTTGCATGACTGGATAAAATGATAAAGGTGTGGGCAGCCGTTTTAAAAGAAGGAGAAGGTTATGAGTAAAGTGGCTATTTTAGGCGCCGGGTTTGTCGGGACCGCGGCCGCCACCTATATTGCCGAACGTAATATCGCCGATATCACCATGATAGATGTTATTGACTTTGGTCTTGCCGCCGGGAAAGCGGTCGACCTCTCCGCGGCCTCTGCGGTCCGCGGCTTTTCCGCCAAAGTCGAAGGGACTGACAAGATCGAGGCCTTAGCGGGGGCGCAGGTAGTGGTCAACACCGCCGGAGTTCCCCGTAAGCCCGGTATGGACCGCATGGAACTCTTGAAGGTCAACGCCAAGATTGCCGCGAACTTTGCCAGGGGGATAGCCGCACA
>JAFGNG010000152.1 GCA_016927125.1 Planctomycetota bacterium
AGTAGGATTTATGCAGATAGCCGATCGCGGTAAGGGGGCAGCACAGCAACGCCCAGTCTGAGCTTCGGATGTGGTAGATGGAGATGCTGATAATATAAATGGCTACGACCATGATATTCCAGATTGCGAGAATGCAGATAATGGTAAGCCCCCGGGGTAAAGCCAGTTTTTTATCCTCCAGGTAATGCATCAGGGAATTATAGATAAAGGTCACGGCTCCCAGGGTGGCAAAGACGCAGATGACAGTTCCGGTGGCAGCGTAGAAATACTTCGCACTCCAAAAGGCGCAGCAGGCGGCCGCGGTTAAGAGGAACAGGAAGTGCGCCAGCAGATAGGCATAGAGCCTGCCGGTGCCGGGATAATACACGAGAGAGTACAACCGCCAGCGCGGCCAGGCGGAGATCGTCCTTGGCGACGGGGTGGCAGGCGTATTCATCAGGAATAAGGAGCCTGCGCCAAAGATAATCAGGGCAAAATGCACAGCGACCAGGAGGGCTTCATTCTTACTCAGCCCGATCGAGAAACCGACCAGGCTCCCCACCATCGGCATGGAGATAAAGCTGAGAAACGTGATCAGCATGAAGATGGTCAGCATGACCCGCGGGCGGGTATCGCGGTTTTCAGCCTGGAAACTGAGACGGCTGACCGCGACAAAGTAAAAGAAGAGCACGCAGGGGATCAGGTGGACCAGGACATAAGCATTTCCGAACCAGAATTCCTTATCGGTAAAAATCGACTGGCTGCGGGATAGTTCAACTATCGCGGGCAAAAAACTGCTGAGAAAACCGCCGCAGGCAAGGCAGAAGATGATATTCAGGAGCTTCAGGCGTTTCTTGCTACCCAGCGAAACCAGAAGGATGGCAATCAGGGTAATGACGCTGGAGAGGAAGAGGAGGGCGGCGACAGTGTAAACTACCGCCAGGATATCAACCCCGCCCAGCATATAGGCGATCATGAGCGACGGGCCGATAGCCGCGAAGAAGAGCAGCGCTGCCGCGGCTCCGCTCAGCATCTTGCCCCGGACCAGCTTGCCGACGGTCAGGCGGCTGATCATGGCAAGCTCGGTGGAGCCGTTGGTGAGTTCAGTGGCAAACTTATCCTGGATTAGGTACGGCACCACCCCCCCGAGCAGAAACCCGAGAAACCCAATCAGGATTGCATACATCTCGCCGCCGATAACGGACTTGGAGGTGCCCGCGATAATAATGGTGGTAAGTGTAACCGCCAGGGAGGCGCTCATCCCGAGGAAGAAAATGATCAGAAAGCGTTTCGAACGGAGCCAACAGCGGATATCCTTCACAAAGACCGGATTGAGCCGGGCATCAAGCCAATCGATGTAATTTCTGGAAAATAACCGGGGGCGGATAGAGGTAGTTTCCTGGACTGCCATCAGCTAACCTTTCCTTCTGTCAATGAGAGAAACGCGTCTTCGAGATCGGAGACGCTGGAATGGAAATCCGTAACCGCGAACTTGGCAGCCAGCAGTTGCTTGAGGAAGTCGACGCGGGCCGCGATCTCACCTTCGTAGGTGAAGGCCGCGCCGTGGAGGATGGGCTTGACCGTCAGCACGCCGGGCATTTCTGCCAGAAAATGCGCCAGGCGCTCATGCTCGGCGGCATCCCCGTCCAGCAAGCGGATCTCCACCCGCGTGCCCACGTCAATGCTTTTCTGGATCACTCCGACCGCGTCGCTGGCGTGGATCTTGCCCTTTTCAATAATCGTCACGGAATCGCAGATTTCAGAAAGCTCGGTCAGGATATGGCTGGAGATGAAGATCGCCTTGCCCCGTTTGGCAATCTGCCTGATCAGGTTTCGCAACTCGATACGGGCGCGCGGGTCGAGCCCGGCGGCAGGTTCATCGAGAATCAGGATCTTCGGGTCGTTGACCAGGACCCGCGCCAGGCTCAGGCGTTGCTTCATGCCCTTGGAGAGGGCGTCCACGGGCCGCTCCAGCAATTCGCTGAGGGAGGTGAAGTCAATCACATCCGCCAGGCGCCGTTTTCGCTTGCGCGGCGGCAGTTCATAGGCGCGGGCGTAAAAATCCAGGTACTCCTCGACTATCATGTCCTTGTAGGAATCCAGGTAGTCCGGCATGAAGCCGATAATGGGCCGGACCCGGTCGGGGAAATTCACCGACGAAACGCCGTTGATCAGGACATCACCATCGGTTGGCGGATCCAGCGTGGCGATCACCCGCATGGTGGTGGTTTTGCCCGCGCCGTTGGGACCGATGAAGCCATGGACTTCGCCGCCGACAAAATTAAAAGAAACGCTATTAACGGCTTTAATCTTGCCGAAATGCTTGCTCAGGTTCTTAACTTCAACCAGGATCTCATTACTGCCGGCTTTTATCATTATTCATCCGCCTTGCTGTGCAATACAACATAGTAATATTTTCCGCTGAGCACCCGCGCGTCTTCCAGCCCGCCGTGCTCCATGTAGGGCAGGGCTTCGAGTTCGGCGCAGACTTGAAACCGCAATAACTGTTTATTGAGCAAGGGGATGGCGGCGAAGGTTTCGTTCAACACGGTGTTATTCTCTTGCAAAATCGCTTTTTCCCCAGGCGGAATCTGGTTCCGGGTGAAATAATAAGTCAAGCCTAAGGAGGGCTTATCAACCAGTGCAATTACCCAGCTGGCAGTGCTGGTGAGCCCATTGTGAGCGTAAATTTTGCCATCCTCTCCCCTTTCCACAGTTATTCCCATGCGCACATGCTGGGGGGTGATAGTAAACAAGCCCGAGGGAGAGCGGCTGCGCACGAAACCGGAGGTCAGGGTATTGCCCTGGTTCCAATCGTTGGCCAGGATATCGATTCCCTGATCCCCTTGCCAGAAGGGGATGGCCGCGGTCTGGGCCGGGTATCCCAAGCGGCTGGGGGCGAAAGCGGAATAAATGCCCTTGGCATGGTAAATCGCACCGTCATCAAAAGCGGGATCATGGACCAGGACCGCGATTTCGTTTAGCTTTGCGCCTAAACCTTCGCTGACTACCGTGTAAGAGCCCAGCATGAGCATGCCGATAATCGCCAGCGCCGGGGCGGTAAGATAAAATAGAATGATTTTTTTGCGGCGTCGTAGGATAATCAGGTTCAACGGCCCGACAATAATGGCCAGGAGGATGGCAATAATGGAATATCCCAGGATCGGGATTTTCATCAACCCTTCCAGAAGAGAACTTATCTCCTTAGGAATATTTTCCGCGACGCGCCGGTTATATCTTGACTGACCATAGCGGTAGGAATCTTCCCCGCTGAGTGAGGCAAGAATTTTATTGATGTCACTGTTATGCGAGGCGATTGCCAGTTTGAGCTGGTTTTCCTTGATGGTTTCCAGATCAGAAAACTCATCCCAGAAGAAGAGCTTACCGAGTCCGCAAGGCTGTGATTTTATAATTGAGGAATCAGTCTCCCGGCTTGTCTGCCGGGGGAGGCGGAGACCTTGCATGGTCTCTTCCGCTCCCGGGCCAAGCAGCCCCAGAACGCCGCCGCCA
>JAFGNG010000153.1 GCA_016927125.1 Planctomycetota bacterium
GGAGGACTTCGGCTTATCGGCCCCGATGGAGAAGCTCGCCGAGCACTTCGGCTTCACCGCCGAAAACGTGATAACTCGGATGCGAGAAGAGGGGATGATTGATTAAGAGATAAAGTATATTTTATATATATCACTAGTGTCACATTAGAATTATGATACAAACGACTTAGGGGTACGGCTATGCCGTGCCCCTAAAATATTTTTCATAGCAACTATAAGAGACGTTAGAAAACTATTGCTCTATATAAGCTCTTTCTTCAAAGCTTCAATGGACATCGGTGGATCTTTTCTATGCAGCATGGCATGGCAATTTGGACAAACAGGTCTCAGATCTTTAATTGGATTTATAGTCCTTTTTCCACTTGTTGAGGAAAGTGGTCGAATATGATGAACATGGATAAACTCTTTCCCAATCTCACCATAAACCGACTCCATTTTAAGCCCACAAATTGAACAAGCCCATCCATAATGTCTAATGCACTCATCCCGAGCCTTTCTATCACGCTCATATGCATTTACATAGATTTTTTTTCTGGCGCCTTCGGCATATTCAAGACTTTCTGAAATTTCGTTGGGCAATATGCTTGCGTCTATATATTTATCTTCCCAGCCAAGTTTTTTAATAGCCTTGCTAAACTGCGGACGCATTATCCAATGCCACCCGTCGTTTCGCTTTTCAAATTCAACAATAATTTTGAGCCGGATCTCAGGCATTTTTTTTATGCCGAGAGCTTCACCAATGGCACGAGCTAATCGGCCATAAAGATTATTAATCGTTACGTAATTAGAATATCCCATTTCCCTTGCCAGTTGTGTGGCGGTTATATCCTTTTCGACATATGAATAGTGAATGCGCAATATTTTAAGTTGATGAGAGCTTGGAGTTATAGCACGAAGAGCCCTACTGAACTGTTCTGCTGTATAGCTGATGCCCATCGTGTTATTCTCCTATCATTCAAAAGAGACGATTGACGGGTTTCTTTCCTCACAAACCTATCACCTTCACCTCTCCGTCCACCGTCTTTTCAAAACGCTTGCCTGAACGGCGGCTCGCGGGTGGCGCACCCATTATCTGGGTGCGCAGCCGAAGGCTGCAAGAAGCTAAATCTATTTAGCTTTCCCAATAACAATTAACAAACTTTGCTTCCTGCTGCTGCGCAGCTCACCCGACATGCGGGTGAGCCACCCTAAAGTTATTGTTAATTATTGGATGAGTATCCCATCCTATATAATCCCTCACAAAGCTATAACCGCGGGTGGCACCGATTGCTTGTCAATCGGTGCGCTGAAAGCGATAAAGGTTATGTGATTAAATTATGCCCAACGCTAAATAATAATATCTAGAAATAAATTATTCTTCACCTTCATCTCACTGACGTTCACACCGATTGCAAGCAATCGGTGTTACCCGTTTATTTTGATGCTATGGCCGCCAAGGTGGTGACTGGGGTTTCTTTTTGATTGCCGGGCCGGTCAAACAGGGTTCGGCAACCCCGCCCCGGACAGCCCGGGCCATATTTTTAATGCGAATGATATCCTCCTGCGGCCCCCGGCCGCGGGGAAATTGGGAAGCCTCGCCGGTCTTGGGATCGCTTCGCTGCGAGCCCGCGCCGTGAACATCCAGCAACCGGTACTTGTTAGTGCGCAGGTCAAGAACCCAGCCCAAGGCTCTGCCAAAGGCGATATAAGCCGCATTGCGGGCATCCTGGAGGTTGCAATGGCTTGTGCTTGACCAGTAATAAGCATAATCCTGGTTGCCCTCTTCGTCTTCGATCGCAGTGGCCTCGAAGACCGGGTCAATAGTTGCCGACTTGGTCGCATCCGGGCAGCGGGAATAATCGACAATACTTTGCAGTTCCTTGATATTGGGCAGGCGCCAATCGGAATAGCCGCCGGAGTCTAAATTCTCCGCCCAGGCCAAGGCCTGGCCCCACGTCATGGTTTCACCGCTGTCGGCCTTGGTCCACATCAGGCCGGTGGCATGATCCAAAATCGTGCCGTCGCCATTATCCACGAATTTGTTCTTACCATACTCAGGATTACCCCGGACATATAAGGCGTAGAAGGTCTTTTCGCCCTTGGGAGTCATCAGGCCATAGCCCTTGATCCGGCCATCCGCAAAATTGACGCCGAACATGGTTTGATTGTTGAGCATGGTCACACTGCTATAGAGCGTGCTGCTGGCAAACTGGGAATCAATCAGACGGTCGCCATATTTAGCCTGGCCGTATTGAAACTTGAAAAACTTGGGGTTGATAAACGGCCGCAACTCGTCCCGGTTCCTGCTCTTGGGATCCGGATCAATGCCATTGAATAAAATCAGTGAATACAGCTCCTTGATGCTCGGCAACCGCCAATCAGCATGCCCGCCAATCTTGCATTTTGGCGCCCCGGCCACTGCTTTCGCAAAAGATTTTTTATCCCCGGGATCCTGCGTCCACATCAGCCCGGTATTCAGGTCTGACACTGTGCCATCGCCGTGGTCCTGATAGGCAGGCTGGTTGCCGCGGTACTGCGCGTCCTGGCCGAAAAAGCCCCTGTCCGGGGCGGGGTATTCAATTTCCTTGGAATTGTTATAGCACCGCTTCTGGCTGGTATCGACAATACTATAGGTAATCTCCGGGGTTGCCTTGTCCTGGCTGGCAGCGTTCACTTCCTCGGCCGCTCCGATCCGGAGAGAGGCAAAAACAATTAGTAAACAGGCAAACATCGCTGTCCGGACTAGTAATGAATGCATTTATAACCTCCCGAAACTCATCCTGATAGTAGCGCTACCGCGACTATCTGTCACCTTACAAAGCTATAACCTTCACCTCACCTGTTACTGTTTTTTCAAACCGCTTACCCGAGCGTCGGCTCGTTTCGGCCTGGTGAAGGACTTCGGTAAGTTCCTTGGCCGCGTTTTTGATGATTTCGTTGGTGATCTTCCTGCCGAGTTGGGCGCTGGCCTTTTCGGGATGCCCCATCACGCCGACGTGGATGCGGGGGTCCTGCTCGCTGGTGGGGATCTCCTGCGGATCCTTGGTCAGGCTGGTATGCCGCAGAAAGGTGTCGGGATTATCGCTAATCCTTTTAGCAAGCCTGGCCTGGTCGACCGGGCGTTCTTTACGCACTTCCTTTGGGAACCAGTCCAGAATGAAGGAAGTTTCAACCAGCCCGGCGTGGCAATCATGATTCTGCCGGGCGACTTCCTGCCAGGTGGGTGAATAGCGGTAGATCCGGAGCAGTAAAATTAAAGTTTCCTTCATCACGGGGCTGAACCACTTCTGAAGCCGCAGTGATTCCTTCAGGCTGCCCAGGGCTTCGCCGCCGCCGTGGCCGGGAAGGATAATGATATTACGGAAGCCCTGCAGTGCCAGGGATTCGATAATCTCCCCCACCATGGCGGAGAAGGTGTTGGGCTTGACATTGATAGTACCGGGGAGCGTCCCGCCGGAAAAACAGTAGTTTAAGGTCGGCGCGACCAGGCAACCGAGCTTTTTCGCCAGCTTCTCACCGATGACGGTGGCATTGCGGATGTCGGTGTCCAGCGGCAGGTGGTAGCCGTGCTGCTCCACCACGCCATACGGCAGGATAATAGTATGGTTCTTCTTGAGGTACTCCCGCACCTCTTCGACCGTCATTTCACCCATTCTGACTTGAGGCATGGTTGTTCCTTTCAAGAGAGGGAAATTAAGTTGGTGGCTTGCTTGCTGTTATTAAGTTTTCACTGCCGCAACACAGAGATAGCTTAAGGGATCATCATCATGGCATAAATTCACCCGGAAGAGCTTGGGCACAAGACCGTTTTGCTTGAGACCTTTTAAAGTCAATTGCCAATGTTCAATATATCTCATCGGCACATAATATTTGCCCTCAACTTTAATGCTGCCCTGGTACTGCTCTGCCCCAGGTATCGCATGATAAATGCAGCCATTACGGATCAGGCCGTGCTTTTGTCGAAACCGGGATCGCAGGATGGGTTTTGCCATGGTGAGCAGAACTAAACCTCCGCCGGGTTTTAGAACCCGCCTGGCCTCGCGCAGAAATGCTGTCC
This sequence comes from Planctomycetota bacterium, assembly GCA_016927125.1. Taxonomy (GTDB): domain Bacteria; phylum Planctomycetota; class SZUA-567; order SZUA-567; family JAFGNG01; genus JAFGNG01. Next base: position 4,037 of record JAFGNG010000153.1, read on the forward strand.
GATCCCGCAGGGCAGTAAGGCAATGAAAACACTGGCCGTCGATTGCCAAATCAAAACTGGCATCCTCTATTTGGGTGAGAGCGGTAACATCACCAACCATAAAATATATATTATGCCTCTGGGTTTGGCTGCGCGCCATTTTAACAGCGGTATCGCTGATATCTACGCCTATTCCGTTCCACCCTTTTGTGCCAAACCAACGCAGCAGAGGCCCGGTTCCACAACCCAGCTCTAACACCCGGCCATGCTTTGCCAGCCAGGGTTGCTTGAGAATATCCATCAGAAAGTGTTTGGTAGAGATGTCCAAGGCATCCTGGCCGGCGCGCTCATTCCATGAGGCAACGCCTTGTTTTTTCATTCGTTGATATTCAAGTTCGTGGGCAAGGTATGGCTTTTGGCGAGGCATGGTGATTATCCTGCAGATCTTAAATCAATAGGTGTCTTATAACTCACCCCTCCCATAACCCCTCTGTTTTACGCAGGGCTTTGGGCTGCCCCAGGATCTCGGAGAGGATGACGGCCTCGCGCAGGATGGCGCGGTTGCCGCGCAGGTGGCGGTGGAGCTGCTTGAGCTGGATGCCTTTGCTGGGTTGGGAGGCTTTTTTAGCCTGTTTCCCATGCGATGCCGCCTCTACTTTCAGCTTTGCGCGGTAAACATCCTTGATTTTTCTCGCATCCTGCTCGGCCTTGAGTTCCTGCCGGCGTTGCTGTTCCAACTTCGCGGCCTCGCGTTCGACGCGGCGGTGCTCCTGCTCCAGTTTATGCTGCCGGGCTTCCTGCTGGCGGCGGCGCTGTGCTTCCCGGTTCACGGAGCGGGTGAAATCAACCTCCTCCGCCCTCTCCTCTGTGTCCGAGTGGGCGAGGTATTCCGTCATGCTCATGGGCCTCGGCGCGTCCGGTCGGGCACTGGCGGGCTGCGCCACCGGAGGCGGGGCGGGTTGATAGCGACGCTGGGCCCCGCTACCCCCCTGCGGAGCGCCAGCGCGCTTTTTCAATTCTTCCAGCCATTTCTGTAAATCACCCTGGTCCGCCATGGTTTTATTACCTCAGGCTTAGTGAGCTGACAGGGGGCAATTTCATCGCAGCCTGCCAGCGTGGGTTAATCTCAAGTAATAAAATTACTCCTCCTCACCGCCGATGGAGTTACGCATATCGGTATCGGCCTGGATATTGCGCATGCGATAGTAATCCATGATGCCGAGGTTGCCTTCGCGGAAAGCCTCGGCCATGGCAAGCGGGATCTGCGCCTCGGCCTTGACCACCTCCGCGCGCATCTCGGCGATGCGGGCCTCCTGCTCGGCCTGGGTGGCGCGGGCCTCGGCCGCACGCTTCTCCGCGTCGGCCTGGGCCACCTGCTTCTTGGCGTTGGCGCGGTCGATGTCGAGCTTGGCGCCGACGTTCTCGCCCACGTCCACGTCCGCGATGTCAATCGAAAGGATCTCGAA
>JAFGNG010000154.1 GCA_016927125.1 Planctomycetota bacterium
AGACTACCCGCCGCCAACCCGGCTGGCACCTGCGGACCGCGCTCTTGAAGTACGGGGCCATCATGAGGTTCTTCAAGCCCTTGCGCTTGTAGGCGTTACGGATATGATCCAGAAAGACCGCGCGGATGATGCAGCCGCCACGGAAGACCATCGGGATTTCCTTGAAATTGAGATTGTAGTCATACTCCTTGCTCGCTGCCTGCATCAGGGCAAACCCCTGCGCGTAAGAGCAGATCTTGCTCGCGTAAAGGGCGTCATGGATGTCCTTGATGAATTTATCGGTATTGCCCTTGAAGGAACTGCGCGGGCCTTTCAGCTTTTCGCTGGCAGCAACGCGCTCATCTTTGATCGCACTGATGCACCTGGCGAAGACTGCTTCGGCAATGGTTGGGGCGGGGCAGCCGAGATCGAGCGCGCTCTGGCTGGTCCACTTGCCAGTGCCTTTCTGCCCGGCGGTGTCACGAATAACCGCAACCATGGGCGCGCCGGTTTCATCATCAACTTGGCCAAGAATATCGGCGGTGATCTCAATCAGGTAGCTGTCGAGGACACCCTTATTCCACTCTGAGAAGATCGCGGCCATTTCTTTTTCTTCGAGGCCCAGCACATTCTTCATCAGGTAGTAAGCTTCGCAGATCAACTGCATATCGCCGTATTCAATGCCGTTATGCACCATTTTGACATAGTGCCCGGCGCCGCGCTCGCCCATGTAAGTGCAGCAAACGCCGCCCTCAACCTTGGCGGCGATATCGGTAAAGATATTCTCAACTTCCTTGTAAGCCTTCTTGTTACCGCCCGGCATGATGGCGGGACCGCGCAGGGCGCCTTCTTCGCCGCCGGAAACCCCGGCGCCGATGAAACGAATACCTTGCCCTTCAAGCTCAACCGCGCGCCGCTCCGTATCCATGAAGAAGGAGTTACCGCAGTCCAGGATGATGTCATTCTTATCCAGGTGCGGCAGGAGGTTCTGGATGGTGGCGTCCACGGGAGCGCCGGCTTGCACCATGATGATAATTTTACGCGGGGAGGAGAGGCTGTTGACAAATTCCTCAACTGTATGACAACCAACCACTTGCTTTCCCTGGCAGCGGTTTTCAATGAATTTGTCAACCTTTGCGACGGTTCGGTTAAAGACCGAAACGCTGTACCCCCGGCTCTCAATATTGAGGACCAGGTTTTCTCCCATTACCGCAAGTCCGATCAGGCCGATATCGGCTCCCATAACCAACTCCTTTCACTGATTTTCTCATTGTTTCAAACGCGAAATTAACTGGAATTATGGATTTAACTGCCTGAAACTCCCCGTCTTGCTCACTTCTAAGTAGGAGTCCCAGCACTTCTTCAAAATTCCACCCATCCCTTAACCAGCCGGCATCTATAACCCTTTCAGAGCTTTGTTGGTTAAGGAAGGATAAAAATAGCGGTTATTGAGAAAAAGTCAATACTACAGTTGAATAAATCCATAATTAAGCCATACTTTCGCCTGTTTATTAATCAAACCTGAAACTGGAAGAGAAAAGCTGAGAAATAAAAATATTTATGATTTTTAACTTTTGCAACAGGGTAAACTTTTTCAACTTTTGTCGGATAAATCTTATTGACTTTATTCATGCGCTTCATTTAATGGGATTGAATAAGGTTATGTACTTTTTCACCTGGTGAGACTATGGGGCTTGAGGCGGATAATGATCAAGACTCAGGGGAGCGTTCCGAGCTTTACGGGACCCTGAGCCTGATCGGAACCACCGGGTTAACCCTTGCCCTTGGTATTATAGGGTTTTTCCTCGCCGGGCTTTATATAAGCCGTAAGTACGAGTTAGGCATAGCGCCAGTAATAATCGGTGTTGCAGTTGGTGTGTTTCTATCGTTTTTTTGGGTTTATTACAGGTTGACAAAGCATTTGGGAAAGAAACCATAATCAAATTCCCAAACACCTTAAAAACCCAAATAAAATAAAGTGCTGATATTATTCCATTATTTCAATCGGGGGGGAAAGAGGATCGTGAGCCCTACTCCGAGCCTCTTTTTTTATAAAATAACAGCTTTGATTACGGGAAGGCATGGACGCATTCATCCGTTATCAGCGTAGATTGTTCGCTGCCATTATCCTATTAACCATAGCGGGTACCGTCGCTATGGCGCTTATTTTTCCCGGCGAGAGTAGATACGCTGTCGGGTTTGCCTGCGGGGGCGTGATCGGGCTGATTGTCTTCCGCCTGCGCGCCGCCAGCATTGCGAATCTGCAACAGCTCCCCCCTGAACAATGGCAGAAGTCCGGTCTGAAAAGTGCAATCTTCTCTTATGGCATCATGATTGGCGCGGTGATTGCCGCACTATTGATTGAAGCGATCGATCCCTACGCGGTTTTCAGCGGAATGATTCTGGAGCGGGTGGTGCTGATTGCCGACGGGATACTTCGCCCGCACGCCCTCACCGAAGAGAGTGGCACGATGCCTGCAATCAAGGAAGGAGAGGGGAAGGCATGAACCAGAAGCCCGTGCGCTTTTACCTTGCGGTTATACTGGCTTTCATCTGCCTTGCCGGGCTTGGCTACAGCGGTGATATTGAACGCGAACTTCCGCTGCAGATAGGCGGCCTCTACTTCAACCACAATACTATCATGATGTGTTTCATCGTCGCGGTCCTGCTCTGCCTGCTGACCTGGGTGTGCGTGCATATCCTGCGCGAAATCCCCGCCAAGGGCCAAGCCCTTTTCGAAATGGTCTTCGGCGCCTTCGACGACCTTGTTACCCAGAGCATCGGCAGGGAATCCGCGCGCAAGTATTTGCCTTGGATCGGCAGCCTCTTTTTATTTCTCTGGTTTTCGAATATGATCGGTATGTTGCCGATTCCCCACACCAGTATCGGCGGGGAAGGCTTTAACGATTACAACCACAATGGCATTTATGATCCCCACGAATTCTCCGCCGAGCATGATACTAATGGCAACAAAGTAAATGACCCCGGAATTTACCTTCCCGCCTTTGAAGAGCCGACCGCGGATTACAATGTCCCGCTGGCGCTGGCGATTTTGTTTGTCTTGTTCATCGGCCATGGGGGGAATATCCGCAAGCACGGCCTGTGGGGTTATATCAAGAGAAGCTACTTCGATCCTCCCGGCATGATGGGGATAATTATGGCTCCCCTTAATGTTGTCAGCAAGCTCGCGGAGCTGGTGTCAATCTCCTTCCGTCTCTTCGGAAATATCTTCGGCGGGGCGGTAATTATTATTGTCGTCAGCGGTCTGTTGCACAACCTGGTTCTGCCGGTCGGGCTGCTGGGGTTCTTCGGCGTCTTTGTCGGCACGGTGCAGGCTTTTGTCTTTACCATGCTGGCCTTGACCTATATCTCCCTGGGCGTGGCGGAAGAAGAGTAAAAAAAAGGGTAACGGATGAATGTTGGCATAATCGCAGCGATCCTGGGCGCGGGCCTCTGCATGGGCTTCGGCTCCCTCTCCAACGGCGCCGGGATTGGCTATGTCCTGACCGGGGCGTTGCGCGGGTGGGTGCGCCAGCCTAAGATCTCCCCCGCGACCTTCCGCATGATGTTGATCGGCCAGGCCGCCGCGTCCACCCCCAGCATCTTTGCCTTAGTGATCTCCTTGGTCTTAATCATCAAGATGACCGACCCCGCCATCCCTACCATCGCCGCCTGGCCGCAAGCCGCGGCCTTTCTGGCTACCGGGCTCTGCCTGGGGATGGGATCTTTAGGCAGCGGCTTCGGTTGCGGACTGGTCGGCAGCCAGGCGGTCGAGGCCTCGGCGCGCACTCCGAAGCAGAGCGGCTCAATCCTCTTGTATATGCTGGTGGGGCAGGCCTGGAGCCAGACCCCAAATATCTTCGCACTGATCATCGGCTTATTTTTGATGTTCGGCAGCTTCCCCGGCGCGGGTGCGGAGGCGATCTTCGATTCCGGCAAACTACTCGCGGTAGGGATCTGCATGGGCGCCGGGGCGATCGGCCCGGCCATCGGCATTGGGTATGTCGCGGGCAAATTTACCCGCGCTCTTGCCGACAACCCTCTGCATGCCGACCAGTTGCGCAATACCTTTTTCGTAGGCGCGGCTGTAGCGGAATCCACTACGATCTATGCTTTTGTAACCGCCCTCATCCTGCTCTTCAGGTGAGGGAAAAGATAATGGGTTGAATTTTTAGAGGATCCCTTGCGCCAGCAAGGCAAACGGTAATAAGGAGAAGACGATGGATTCAGAACTTGGAGCAAGCATTGTAAAAGCGGCTTCGCTGATCGGTGCTGGCATCTGTATGGGTTTTGGGGCAATCGGCCCCGGCGTCGGCGAGGGCTTCGCGGCTGGTAAGGCTTGCGAGGGCATCTCGCGACGTCCCGAGGAATACTCCAACCTCTTTCGCACGATGTTGATCGGCCAGGCGGTTTCGGAATCAACCGGCATTTATTCGCTGGTAATCGCCTTGATC
>JAFGNG010000155.1 GCA_016927125.1 Planctomycetota bacterium
CCCATTCCTCCTACAATGGTTACCCGGCTTGTTATTACCTGGCCGGCACAGCTATCCCCGAACCCGCGACCATGTCGCTCTTAGCGGTCGGTGGATTAGCGCTCTTGCTGCGCAGGCGCAAATAAGAACTGCGGTACTATCGTAAAAAAATTCTTCGACAGGCAGTTGCATTGGCAACTGTCTGTCGTTTTGTCTGGGGAGGGAATATTGGCTAGGTGGAAGATTAACGATACATCTCAAGAATCACTCTTGATTAACCTGTCAATCTCGTCCGCCAAAAGGATTGAAGCCCAGGGAGACCAATGGGTGTCATCGTAGAAATAAATATCCTTCTTGCGCTTCAGGGCGGCAGTCAAAATCGCCTTGGCATCGACATATAAGTAATCTTTGCCCAGCTTGTCTAAAAGTTCATAGAATAATGGCCGGGGGTACTTGTCCTTGGCAACAAGGTAATCGTAATAAATCCCGTACTTATCAGGGCTGGGCAGAAAGATTAACTTAATCCCCCTGCCCTTAAGTTTATTTGCCAAGTCATTGATGATTCCGTTTAAGGCTGCAACCTTGGGTTGGCTGTTGTTAGTTTCGAGCGCGTCAATATCGAGATAGTGAAAGAGCAAATTCTGGTTGTCGACTGAGAAGTATTTGTCGGTCAACTCCGCCTTATATACTGGGGAAAACCAGCCGTTATCATCAAACGGGTAGAGCAGGTTATAAATCGCAAACCTGAAGACACTGGTGGAGGGGAACTTGAAATTGGAATGTGCTTCCTGCTCATCCGGCTTCCTTTTCCTGGCCAGGTCGCGCAAGGCTGCGCAATCCAGCACCTTGGTTTTGTCGAAAGAGATCCTCTCGGTAAAATACCTCTCCGCCGATTGCAGGACAATATACTTAATCTGGTAGGTATCAAAAAAATCACCGTTCAACAAGCTGTACATGGTCTGGAACGGGTTATCATGCAGCTCCCGGTCAAGATATAACACCCTGAGGCCTGGCTTCTTGCCCAAATAAGTCTTATAGCCATAATTATGCTGCATGGAAAAGGAGTCGCCCACAATCATGACCTCAAAATCTTTTTGTGCCGGGTCTTCTGATACTTTGGTAAAATGGTTGTCGTTTTTGAATTCTTCGCTGAAGATATTGCGGTAATCCGGATACTTATCGGCGAGATATCCCAACCGCACCAGATCACCGCGGTTGGAGTTGAAGTAGATCGCGGGGGGGATATACAAAAGAATTATAGGGAGGATGATTAAGGTACTTTTTGTTATAAATCGCTTCATGATCTCGGCCCTAAAACTGGAAGTAAATGAATTGCTGCTCTTTCTCGCCAAACCAGAAGATCGCAATAATAATGGCATAATATAGCGCGTACCTGAGGGAAGGCTTCCATTTTTTCCCCAGATTGGCAATCGCAAACTGCTGTTCCCGGCCAGCCCATTCAATCGCGAGAAAGACTACCACCAGCATGATCACAATCAAGGCGTCTTTCCTTCTAGCAAAGTCAGGGATGGCGAAGAGGGAAGAGGAACAAATTCCTGCGATATATTCAAAGGCGTGCGTAATACTCTGCGCCCGGAAGAAGATCCACGCGAAAACCGTTAAGGAAAAAGTTATCAACATAAAGAATAATTCTTTTAGCGGGGGAAAGGTTTTCCCCTTCGCAATAATGTCTAAATACGTGCGATTCTTGTTGGCCAGGAGGAGCGGCAGGAAGTAGATCGCGTTTAATGCCCCCCAGGCCAGGAAAGTCCAATTCGCGCCGTGCCAGAAACCACTCACAATAAAAATAATAAAGGTATTTCTCACCTTCATCCCGGTGCCGCCCCGGCTGCCGCCCAAGGGGATGTAGAGGTAATCGCGGAACCAGGTAGAGAGTGAAATATGCCAGCGCCGCCAGAACTCGGCGATGTCCCTGGAGAAATAGGGGAAGTTAAAGTTGCGCATAATGTCAAAGCCGAACAAACGCGCGGTTCCAATGGCTATATCGGAATAGCCGGAAAAATCGCAATAAATCTGGAAGGTAAAGAATAACGCCCCAATGACTAAAGAGCTGCCATTCAGATCCGCCGAGTTATTGAAGATGGCATTGGCAAAGACCGCGCAATTATCCGCAATGACGATTTTCTTGAATAATCCCCACAGGATCTGGCGCATCCCGTCAACCGCTTTGGGGTAATCAAAGGTCCGCTGGGTATAAAATTGGGGAAGCAAATGCGTTGCCCGTTCAATGGGGCCGGCGACCAGTTGCGGGAAAAAGCTGACGAAGGCTGAAAACGCGATCAGGTCTTTGGTCGGCTCAAATTTCCTCTTGTACACATCAATGGTATAGCTCAAGGTCTGGAAGGTATAAAAGCTGATGCCAACCGGTAGGATGACATTCAGGGAGCTTGCCTTGATCTCCATGCCAAAGAATGAAAATGCAGTGATGAAATTATCCAGGAAGAAGTTGTAATATTTAAAAAATCCTAAAAGGCCAAGGTTTACCAGCAGACTTGTCAAAAGCAATAACTTCCGTCTGGTTTGATTCTCTTCTTTTCCAAGTCTAAGACTAACGCAATAATCCACGAGCGTGCTGAAAATAATCAGGGACAGAAACCGCCAGTCCCACCAGCCATAAAATACATAGCTCGCGGCCACGACCAGGAAATTTTGCCATTTCAGGTTATGATTGGTTACAAACCAATAGAGGATAAAGACTATCGGCAAGAAGATCGCGAAGTCGATTGAGTTAAAAAGCATATGCTGTCGTTCCTCTTTTAGACCTGACTATTCGTTCAGCGCGTTATATTGATACCAAAATTGGGGGGATTATTCAAAACTTAAATTTTTAAAGGGGGGCGGGGGAGCCGTCTGCAGGTGTGCGGTCTTGAAATTATTGTAACCTTTTGGTTGGGTCGACCAAGGTATTATTCTTCTTTAGTTAGGTACGGTCTCTCGCAAGAGATCCACATCCCCTTACCCTGGCCGGGGGGTTGGACAAGGACTTCGAAGAGCTGATTGAGCCGGATAATGGTGAGTTCTTTGCCGGATTCTTCCGCGAAGATCTGTACCTGCGCGCGCAAGGCAAGGCCATCTTCCTGCCATTTTTGTAAAGCTTCCAGGCCCTTTTTCTCATTCGGGCGGTTGCTCCCGACCTTCAAGATAATTGCCCAGCCGTCCTGCTTGCCGGAGTGGGTGTAGACCCGCATGGTGGGCCGTCCTTCAGCCGGTTGTTCATAAGGGAGGTAAAATTCTTCAAGTTGTTTCAACTCCTCGGGAGTCTCCCCGGCAATGTAGAAGGAACGGCTGAAGTCATCCCAGTCGGTATCCTTCAAGGCTAGGAGCAGGCGCTGTTCTTCTCCAAGGTTTGCCAGTTCACCCAGGAGATCGCTCATGGAGTTGAGCCGGGTGGTATGGCGGCCCAGATAAAAGCGGTAGATGGCCTGGCCGCTGAAATAGGTGCAGATCCGGTCATCCGCGCGCAGGTCTGCCTTGATGCTTTCGCAGAGGGCGCGGTCGCCCTTATGCGCGTTCAGGTCCGGCAGGAGCCAGGTGTGGAGGCCAAAGCCGGCAAAGGTTCCGATCGTAATCCAGGCAACCACTGCTCCCCATCGCCGTAACCTGGCCTTCCAGAATAATATACAGCCGCAGATCAAAGCGATGGCGGCAGCGGCGGCAAACTGCGAGGTATGGCCCTGGTATTTGCTGAATTTGTCCACCTGCTCGAAGAGATGCTCGCTTGCAAAGGGCAGCGCCAGGCCGACCAGGACCATCACCACGCCTACGATCTGGCAGAGCCAGACCATGCTTCTGGTGAGATGCCGCCTGGGCTTGCCGCTGGTGCGCACGGCCTCGAAACACCACGCTGCGCAGAGGGCGAGGGCGGGATAGATGGGCAGGATGTAATAACTCTTCTTGGAACTCGGGATGCTGAAGAAGACCAAGGCGACCAGCATCCAGATGACTGCGAAGTAGATGCTGTCGGAGAGCCATCTTTTATCAACCAGCGTGGAAGCCCGCTCTTTTGCAGAGAGCTTCTTTCTCCCGCTGCCGAAGAGCGCTGCCACTGCTCCGCCCAGGCCAAACAGCACCCAGGGCTGCCCGTCGCCAAGGATCTTGGGGAGGAAGTACCACCAGTCCTTGAGGTGATCGTGGCCTTCAAACCTGTCGGTCTCATAAAACCAGAGATCAAGGGTTTCCTGGGAGCCATTCAGTTTCAGCACCAGAAGAATCCACGGTACAGCAATAATACAGAATACCAGCAACCCCAGGAGATGGTCTAACACCCTTAATTTAAACGGGTTGCGCTTGGAGAAGAGCAGGAAGGCTGCAATAATCAAGAGCACTAGCGGCGGCGCGATCGGCCCCTTGTCAAGGGCAGCCAGGCCAAGGGCAAGGTAGCAGGACAGGAGCCAGCGGGTCTTGGGTTTCTCGCTTGCGGGGGGAGTCTGGTAGACGGGGACGCTGCGGTCATACCGCCACCAGGAGTAGAGCGCCAGCATGACAAAGAAGAGATGCGTCATCTCAATCGTGCTGTTGCGGGCCTGCCACCAGCAGGAGCCGGTCGTGATGAAGGCGACCGCAGCGAGCAGCCCGCCGTAACCGCCGATCACTTCCCTGCCCCACCGGCATAATAAGAGCGCGGCGAGCACCGCGGCAATCGCCGAAGGCAGGCGGCCGGTAAACTCCGTCACCCTGCCCTCCGGCAGGCTTGCCGCCACCACCAACCAGTATGCTAGCGGGGGTTTCTGCAAGCGGACATCATCGCCAATCCTGGGGATGATATAATCCTCGAGGGTATTACTGACGAGCATCTGCTGCGCGACCTGGGCGACGCGCCCTTCGCCCGCGGTCCAGAGATCACGGTCGCCCAGCCAGGGAAAGACTGCCAGGACGGCAATGACGCCGGCCAGGAGCAGTTCAATGCCAGGATTGAGCGCCGGCGAGGATGCGGCAATGCGCCGGGGAATTAGATTTTTCATCTGCATGAGAGGGATCCTATGGCGATTACCTGATGGTTTCAAGAAGAAAGCGACCACTTGAGAGCTGTCATCTTAAGAAGTTTCAGCAAACTACGCTAAGCCTCGCTGGCTTCGAAGAACACCCGCGCTGCCGCCACATCCTCCGCAATCGCCTGCTGCAAGGCCTTCCGGGAGGGGAAATGCTTCTCTGCCCGCAACCACTTGAGGAACTCTACCTCCGCGACCTGCCCGTAGAGATCGCCGATATTCCCGTGCAGGATATGGCTTTCGATCAGTACGTCGTGCGGGTTGGCGGCGTTGATGGTGGGGCGGTGCCCGATATAGGTCACACTCTGCCAGGCGGTATGGCCGACCAGCGTGCGGCTGGCATAAATCCCGCGCGGGGGATGGAGTTCATGGTGGAGATCCAGGTTGAGGGTCGGGTAGGTCAGCATCCTCCCGATCCCCATGCCGGCGGTTACCGAACCCATCACCGTTACCGGGCGGCCGAGCATTGCCTCGGCCTGCAGTAGATCACCGGACTCTACCGCTTCCCGGATGGCGCTGGAGCTGACCGGCGTGCCATTAACCTCGACCGGCGCCACTGCCACCACGTCAAAACAGAGTTCCGGGCCGAGTTGCTTGAGGAGCCCGATATTGCCGCTGCGGTTGCGGCCGAAGTGGGCGTCGGAACCAAGGACAACCAGCTCCATCGCGAAGACATCCACCAGATATTTCCTGACAAAATCTTCGGCGACCATATTTGCCAACCCGCCCTCGAAGGGGGAGATAATGGTAATATCAACGCCCAGCTCCTCGAAAAGCGCCAGGCGGTGCTCCAAGGAAGTTATCATCGCGGGCTTGGTGGCGGGATCAATAACCCCGCGGGGATGGGTGTCAAAGGTAAAGACCATGGCAGTAGAGTGGCGCGCCCGGGCTTCCTTGATGACCCTGCGGATCACTGCCTTATGGCCAAGATGCACGCCGTCAAACATGCCGATCGTGAGCACGGTGCTCTTCTCGGAAAAGGGGGCCTGGGGAATGCCAAAGATCTTCTGCATCAATCACTTCTCCTTTGCTGCCGGCGCTTTTTTATGTGAGGGCGCCGGCGGAGATCGTCAGGGTACCAGGAACACTATCTAAAAACTTTTATAGTCCTATGATATGATTTATTATGCAGGTAACCTCCCCATAGTCTATGCTAAAATATCTTACCCGAAGCAAGATAATGCGGATGGGAGAATGGGAAAAAATCTTGACAAATCCAGAATCGAAAGCTATGCTCTTGCGCCAATGCATTGCCAAGGTAGCTCAGGTGGTAGAGCACCGCCCTGAAAAGGCGGGTGTCGTCAGTTCAACTCTGACCCTTGGCACCAACAAAAAAAAGCCCCGCGACCAATGGTTGCGGGGCTTTGTCATTACCCCAGGTTAACTCTATTTTTCCGGCGTTTCTTTCCTATTTGTAACTTTAAATACAACTTGCAACAATTGTGCTATTCCGGCCAAGGCAAAAAGAATTGGCGCAATTGCCATTGCGTCCGTTAATATAATTGCTGGCTGGAATAAGGTTGTGGTCGGAACTCCCTGGCAGGAAGAAGATAATGCCTGACGGACAAAATATCCTGAATGCCCATAACCGCGGGAATTTTCCCGAAGTGCGG
>JAFGNG010000156.1 GCA_016927125.1 Planctomycetota bacterium
ATCAATATCCTCGCCTTCCTGCCCATGACCGGCATTGGCATGGCAGTCTGCGTCCTGGTCGGCCACGGCATCGGCGCCAAGGAAATTTCTTATGCCAAGCGAGCAGTCCGCAGCGCGCGCCTGTTAGTCCTGGCTTACCTCGGCACGATCGCCGTAAGCTATGTGCTCTTCCCGCAGTTTTACATCCGGCTTTTTGCAGGTAAAGAGGTCGCCGCGGATTTGGAAGTAGCGCTTATGACCTCTTATTTCTTGAGATATATCGCGGCCTTCCTCCTCTTCGACGGGCTGTTTATCGTCTATCATTCTGCCATCAAGGGCGCGGGCGACACCCGTTTTGCCATGACTACCGGCGTGGCCATGGCTTGGGGTTTATTCGCCCTGCCCTGCCTGATTCTATCTTATTATGGCACTGCTGAGATGATCTGGTGGTTGTGGCGGGTTTTGGTATTTTATATCATGGTCGCGGGGACAGTCTTCTACGCGCGGTACCGCGGAGGCAAGTGGAAATCCATGCAGGTGATTGAACAGGTTGAAGAGATTCCCGTCGCCGGGGAATCAATCCCGCCGGTTTAAAGCAGTTCTATTTTCTTGACCTGCCGCGAATGAATCCGTATGGTTATTCCAAAGGAATTACTCGCGGTTAAGTCTATTTAGGTCAGTGAGGCTACCGGATGCGGAAATTGGAAACTGTCTTTCTCGATGTCGATGATACCCTCTACTCCACCACCGAATTCTCCACGCTGGCGCGCCAGAACGCGGTAAAATCCATGATCCGCGCGGGGCTGAAGATGGATGAGGAAGCCTGCCTGATTGAACTCGACGAAGTTATCAATGAATTCTCCAGCAACTACGAGCATCACTTTGATAAGCTGCTCCTGCGCCTCCCCCGGGAGACCCTCGGCGGCGTGTCGCCGCTGATCCTGGTGGCGGCAGGCATGGTTGGCTATCACGACACCAAGTTCCACCACCTCTCCCCGTATGAAGACGCGCTGGAGGTAATGCGCATCCTGCGCGACCGGGGTTTGAAACTCGGTGTTATCTCCGCCGGGATAGCCATTAAACAGGCGGAAAAGGTCGTGCGGCTGGGGTTGCACGAGATTATCCAGACCGACGCCATCTTCATTACCGACGCCATCGGTATTTCCAAGTCCAATCCCAAGCTCTTCCTGCGCGCCTGCGCTACCCTGAAAAGCATGCCGGAGCGCTGCATGTATATCGGCGACAATCCCGCCACCGATGTCGACATCCCCCACCAGATCGGGATGATCGCGGTCCATTCCCGCCGCAGCGGCCGCCACCTCGACGAGGAAAGCACCCACCCCCCGGACCACATCATCCACAACTTCTGGGATCTCCTGGAATTGATTGAAAAAGAATACGAGATTGTGAAGCGCTGAAACTTTCCAACGTGTTACCTCTGAATTGTATAACTCCTTCCATAAGCTTACTTTTTTTATATTTTTATTGTCTAATATGGCATACATAGTGTAAAATGAAGAGTAGTGGGGATAGTCTTGCTGAATAATTTGGATTTCAGCTGGTATAATTTAATTATTCTAAGGAGGGGTTAGGATGGTTAAACATATATATTCAACCTCTTATAAGTTTAGGAATTATATATCCTCATCTATGCCTTTTCATCCCTGGGCTTCATTATTCTTAATTTTTGTTTTGATCGCCACAATTTTCAGCAACCCCTGCCTCGCGGATCTTACTACCCGTTCCTATAATGTTGCAGATATCAATTATTGCGCCACTGGTGTTGATAATGATGAAGTCCTTTCCAGCAAACAATCCATTGTCTTTGGCCAGACTGATGTGACTACCCAGGGGATTACTGATATCACCTGGTATGATGAACCCAAACCGGGAATCAATACTGATCCGCATGGCCGCATCTATGTAGAAATTAATCATGATGGAGTGTTAGCCACCTATACGGTGAACCTGTATAAATCCCCCAAAGAGCCCGGCGGCAGCTACCTTCCCGCTGATCTGGTCGGCACTGGCACCTTTTATGAAGGCGCTGGTGCTGTTACCATTTCTGAAAGCAACGGCTCTGCATTATCCGGGGTTTTCGGCATAGTTGATGATACCAATGGTTTTGTTGATCAGGATATTGTAATCGCCACCCAAACCCTTGACCGCGTAACTAACAGCAGGACTGCGAAGCTCTTTTTAGGCGGAGGCAGCGCCACCAGCGGATTGATGTTTACCGCCCAGGCAGCCTATATAGGAGAAGCTGGCAACCAGATTTCCGTGGAACTGCGCGATCCCGGTCTCCCTAATCAAACCTTGACAGTTTATGTCGATGGGTATGATATTACCGTAATGCTCGCCACCGATGCCGCTGGGGATATCGATTCATCCGCTTCGATAGCCATGATGGTTGCGATGGCAATGTCATCGTCAACGGAAGCAAATGCATTGGTTAATGTAACAACCACGGGCGGCTTCGGAGTTGTTAAACCCTGCGCAAAGACCTATCTCACCGGGGGTGTGGTCGCTGGTGATGGCAATATCTCCATTACTGGCGACACCGACGGTTTCGCTACCATTGCAGTCAGCGGCCTAGAGGTTGGAGTTAATACTGATCCCGATGGTAAACTTTATGTTACAGTTACGGATATATTTATCCCTGTCCACGTACCTATTTACTACCCTGAAACCTTAGTATATATTGCCTATGCAAATCTTCCTGACACCATATCTGTTCACAAAGCACCATCCCCTTATGATAGCGAAGATCTTGTTGCTTTCTATTATGCTGGGATGGATTTTGCCGATGGTGATACGGTTGTCTTAGATGAGAGGAACAACTCTGGCTTAAGGATAGCGGTGGATATTGAGAATGTATTCGACCTTGGGCAGTTTAGTGCAAGTACTTGGCAGATCAATTGGATTAAACCTATCGCCGTGCCTAACTTTGATCTGCTGGGCGGTTTTGACATCTCCTTCAGCGCTTCGGAAAGCTACACCCCAACCGGGATAGCCATCACCGAATACGAATGGTCCTTAGAAGGCAATGTTATTTCCACATGGTTGGACTTCAATTACACCTTCCCTCATTACGCCTATGCGCCCGAAATGGGTATCCCTGCGCTGCCTTCCTTCGAAGTCACTCTACGGGTTAAAAATGCCAATGGGGTTTGGAGTGATCCAAAATTAATTTTAGTGGATTGGATCCCCGGGGATTTTGATGGCAATAATAAAGTAGATTTTGCGGACTTTATAATTTTAAAGAGCTTTAATAGTGATGGAGATAAGTTACTTGCAGACGTTGACAACAATGGCATAGTAGACCTGGCCGACTTCATCTATCTTAAAACTCATTATGGTGAAAGCAGGTAGAGTTTCGGTAATATAGTTTAATGACAAGCAAACAAAAAGCCGGCGGATCTTTTGCCGGCTTTTCGTTAATTACTAAACTTACTTCATTCCATTGGCTCTTCGCTAAATTCATCTTCCGGTTCCGGCTCCGGTTCCGGTTCCCCTGCTTGGGGTTTTTCCGGCAGCTCCGGCGTATCCGGGTCCTGGGACTTCAGCTTGTCAAGCCAGTTCCAGACATTCAGCTCCTGGCGGTGCGCACCGATCTTCCAGAAGATATCGCGCGCCTTCATCCAGTATTCCCAGGCCTTGTCGGTCTGCCCGCGGAGCTTGTAGATAATCCCCAGGTTGCTGTACTGGGTGGCAATGCCTTCCTGGTCGCCGAAGCGCTGGTGGAGAGCCAGGGATTCTTGATAGTACTCCTCGGCGGAGTTTAACTCGTTCAGTTTCCGGTCAATATTCCCCAGATAACCATAGGTTACGGCCATCTCCCGCAGGTTGTTAAAGCGCTGATGGTTTTTCAAAGCCAGGTGGTGCATCTGCTGGGCCTTGTCCAGATCATTGCGTGAAAAGTAAATCAGCCCCAGGTTGTCATAGATCGTCGCGCTGCTGGCCTCGTAGCCTGACTGCACCATGATGGCCAGGCTGCGGCGGTATTTTTCCTCAGCTTCGTCGAGGTTGCCGCGCGCGTAGGCCAGGTTCCCGAGGTTGCAATAGACATCGGCAATGCCTTTCTGGCGGCCGATGGCCTGGTTGATTTCCAGCGCCGTGTTATATCTTTCCTCCGCGATCGCCAGCTTGCCGCGCGAGTAATAGAGATTGCCGAGGTTGCAGTAGGTGGCCGCCATCCTTTCCTGGTCATTCTCGCGCCGGTACAGCATCAGGGCGTTCAAGTACATCTCCTCCGCCTTGTCGAGGTCCCCCTGGCTCTGGTATTGATCCCCCAACTGGCCATAATTGACCGCCACCTCTTCCTGGCAGGAGACTAACGTAAAAGCTGACAAGAGGATAATACCGATGCCAAAGTATTTATAATTGCATCTTGGTTTGGTTTTACCGTTATTCATAATCAAAGTCCTCCGGATAATATTGACCACAAGCCTCGACTATTAAACTTTTTACAGTGCGCAAGGGCTTTGTCAAGGCTGTGCTGTAGCTCACTTCTTGCGGACCTAATGCTGGGTTGACAAAATCCATTTTATCAACCATAATCAGATGCCTAACCTTGGCAGGGACAAAACGTTTGACAGAGTCCAACATTACTGGTAGAAATATCTTACAAAATTCCTTGGTTTTGGAATCGGGCGTTGTATTGCAAGATTAACGGGTTTTTTTCTCAAATAGCGGGGGTTTTTTAACATGCCTGAAGACTTTTCTCAAAGCAATATAGACAAATTGCTCGAAGATGCCCTGGGTGGTCCAACCTCCCCCTTCTCGGAAGAATCCTCTCCTGAGCAGCAGAATGCCGTTGAGGACGCCTCCTCTGATGAAGCCCAGCCGGAGGCTCCGGTCGACGAACCTCCCGACGCTAACGAGCTTGATAGCGGTGGCGCGCAGAGCCAGGAAGACATTGACGCGTTGCTGGCGGGAGTTTCAGCGGAAACCTCCGGGCCCGCGGAAGACTCTCCCGATCTCGGCGTAGATCTCTCGAGTACGGCTGAAGACAGCGCCGCACCAAGTGCCGAGGAAACGGAAGAAGGTTTCGCCCCCCAGGAGCAGGACGATATCGACGCCCTCCTTAGCGGCGCAGCCAGCGAGGAAGAACCCCCGGCCGAGGAAGAAGCGGAAGCAGAAATCGAGTCCGCCGAGGACGACAGCAATGCGGTTGATGCCGATATTGACAGCTTGCTCTCCGGCGAGAGTGCGGCAGCCAATACGGGAGAAGAGGAAGTCGAAGAAGAAGCCTCTGCCACAGAGGGTCTGGATGACATTCTGAAAGAAACCACTTCCGGGGAAACTGCCCCAGCGGATTTCGACGCCCTGGCAGAGGCAAAAGCTCCGCCTGCAACCACTCCCCCGCCCCTGCCGCTCCTGGATGAGAATATCCCGGAGGTCGATATTGATTCAATCCGGCAGAGCCTTTCCCTGATGGATTCCGGTTCCGAGCTTGAAAGTATGACCGGGGAGATTGCGAGCTTGTTGGGCCAGCTCTCCGAACGTGCCCGGCGTTACCAGAACGCTTACCATACCGGCAGCCATGAGATTAATGATATCAAGGCCCGGCTGCGTTCGGAAGAGCGCCGCAATACCCTCTTGAAGAGCGAAAAATCCATGTTGCAGGAGGAGGTGCTGGAATTGCGCAGCCGCCTGGATTCACTGGAGAATGACCACCTCGCCCGCATGGAAACCGCCAAGAAGGAAATCGCCAGCCTGGAGAGCCAGATCCGGGAGCGGGAAGCTATTATCCGCAGGCTGGAAGGCCAGGTGGAATCCATCAATAAAGAACTCGATCACTCCCATACTGCGATCACCGACATGGAAGTCGCGGTCCGCAAGGCGAATTTCGAAGAAGAGCGCATGCGCAATGAGTACGATTCCGAACGCCAGGAACGCGCCCGCCTGCAAAGAGCGCTCGAAACCCGTGAGGCGGAAATCCAGGCAATCCAGGAACGCGCCAGTGGGGAAGCTTCCACCATTTTCATTGATGAACTGCACCGCCTGGTCCGGCGTTATGAGAACGAGGTCAATGTCAGGACCGGGGCCGCGCGCGACGCCCTCTCCGCCCTGGAGAAGCTGGAAGCCAC
>JAFGNG010000157.1 GCA_016927125.1 Planctomycetota bacterium
GGGGCTGGCGCCCTCCTATGTGATTAATTTGACCGGCTGCAACCTGTCCTGCCTGTATTGTTACACTCTGGCGGATCGCCTGGAACAGGCAACCACGGTGTTGACCCCGGCAGGTTTACAGGAAATGCTGAACGCAGGCCGCCAGGGGGGTGCGCTCAATGTTAATTTTATCGGAGGGGAGCCGACCGTTAACCTCCCCGCGATCCTGGAACTTTTTGCGGGGATGGATGAGTCCTTGCCGCTGGTGTGGAACACCAATGCGTATTGCAACCTTGAAACGCTGGAGATGGTCTTTGGTTTGCCTGCGGTTTACCTGGCGGACTTGAAGTTCGGCAACCCGGAGTGCTCCCGAAGGATAGGTGGAGCACGGGACTACTGGGAGGTTGCGCGCAATTGTATTCAAGCGATCTATAAGCGAGAGCCGGAGAAATTAATCGTCCGCCATGTGCTGATGCCGGGGCATGTAGAGTGCTGCGCGCAGCCAGTACTGGAGTGGTTTGCCCATAACCTTCCCGGGATCAGGGTTAACATTTTAACCAATTACCTGGTGATGCCCGCAGCCAGGAGTGATCCAAAACTCAGCCGGTTTTTAACCGCTGAAGAAATTGCGCAGGTGCGGGAAATTGCGAATGATTTAAAATTAAACCTGATTGCCGGCAGTGACTGTGAAATCAGTACGGCTGGAATTCAGAAGGAAGGAGTGGAAGCAGGTAGGAGACAAGAAGAAGTAGGCGGTGAAATTGTTATCAGCCCTGATGGCAAGGTCTATCTGCGTTATCCTACCAAAGAGCTGATGGAATTGTCCAAAGCAGCAATGAATATTCCCGAGGACTTGCGAGAGGAAGAATCATGAGGCAGAAAGAGCAGAGCAGAATGATTGAAGTCTTGATCCGGGCCCGCTATCCCATTCTATATGTGGTTTCCTGGGAGGAACCGCGAGTGACCGAGATGCTGATCGAGATTGGCAAGCGTGGCCAGAAGAAGGTCTTCGAATGGTCATGCTCCGGGGGGATTGTCCCGGCCGGCACCCATGTGCAAGCCGTGAAGATGCGCGATGCCGGCACCAAGGATCCCCTGGTAGCCCTCAACCAGGTGACTGAGGAGCTTGAACCCGCCATCTATATTTTTAAAGATTTCCATCCCTTCCTTGCCAAGAGCAATTTCTCCGTTATCCGCAAGCTCCGCGATATCTCGCAGAACTTGAAGAGCAGTTACAAGACCCTGGTGCTGATCTCCCCCTTCTTGCAGATTCCGCCGGAGTTGGAAAAAGATCTCACGGTTATTGACTTCAACCTCCCTGACATCGAGGAACTGGGGATCCTGCTGGACCGGGTCTGTGAGGAGGTCAAGGATAACCCGAAGATCAAGATTGACCTGGACGCCTCCGGCCGCGAACAGATTCTGAAGGCCGCCCTGGGCTTGACCCTGGCGGAAGCGGAAAATGTCTTTGCCAAGGCGCTGGTGACCGGGGGCAAGCTGGACAGCGATGATATCGGAGAGATCTTCGCGGAAAAACGCCAGATTATCCGCAAGACCGGTCTACTGGACTATTGCGAGCCCGAACTGGAGTTCGATGATATCGGCGGCCTGGCCAGCCTGAAGCAATGGTTGGTAAGGCGCAAGCTTGCCTTTACGGATAATGCCCAGGCGTTTGGGCTGCCCGCTCCGCGCGGGGTGCTACTGCTGGGAGTACAGGGCTGCGGCAAGAGTTTGTGCGCCAAGGCGGTCAGCTCCATCTGGCAGCTGCCGCTCTTGCGTTTTGATGTCGGCAAGATGTTCTGCTCGCTGGTCGGGAGTTCGGAGGATAATATCCGGCGGGCGATCTCAGTCGCTGAAAGCATCGCCCCCTGTATCCTCTGGGTGGATGAGATTGACAAGGCCTTCGGCAATCTCAGCAGTGGCTCTACCGACAGCGGCACTTCCCAGCGGGTGCTGGGCACCTTCCTGACCTGGCTGGGAGAGAAGACCTCGCCGGTATTTGTCGTTGCCACCGCCAACAACATCAAGATCCTCCCGCCGGAGCTGATGCGCAAGGGGCGTTTTGATGAAATCTTCTTTGTGGATCTGCCGGATATCAAGGAACGGCATGCGATCTTTGATATTCACCTGCGCCAGCGCGACCGCGATCCGGAGAAATTCAACCTGGAGAAACTCGCCGCCAGCAGTGAAGGTTTCAGCGGCGCGGAGATTGAACAGGCGATTATTTCCGCGCTCTTCGACGCCTTCTACGCGAAGCGCGAACTTAGCGATGATGATATCATGCAGGCGCTGGTTGAAACCGTGCCTTTATATAGAACTATGGAAGAGGAGATTGAAGGCCTGCGCGACTGGTGCCTGACGCGGGCACGTAGCGCCTCGGTTCACCAGGAAACTATTGCTACCCAGGCGCGGCGGCACTTGGAGCTTGAATAAGAGAAAGGAGATAGGGATGAGTGCGATTGCGGTTTTCCCGGTTATGCTCCCGGCGGCCAGCCTGGCCTGGCCCCTGGTAGCGACTGCCGCGGCGGCAGCGGCCAGCGCGATGGGATTTGCTGCCGCCAAGACCAAGGAAAAGGTCGATGCTGACACCGAGGTGGAACTCAGCGTTGAGAACTCCGAGGCGATTACCAACAACCTCCAGGCCGGGGAGGAACTGGTCTTTACCAAGGAGGATGTGGAAGTAGTTTTTTCCCGGAATCATGCCGGCAAGATTAATATCAAGGTTCATGGCAAGAATAAGACCAAGGAAGAACTGGAAGCAATCGGCAAGCAGTTGTCCAGCGGTCTGACCCAGCAGTATGCCTATAACCAGATTGTTACGGAGCTGAAAAAACGGAACCTGAACATGGTTGATGAAGAGATCGAGGCCGACGGAACCGTCAGGCTGCAGGTGCGGGCCTTCAAGGATTGAGGAGAATGTTAAAATGGAAAAGCATGAACTGGATATCACAATTTCTCCGAACGGCGAGGTCAAGGTTCACATTAAGGGGGTCAAGGGGCCAGCCTGCCTGGAGTATGCCAAGATCTTTGAAAAGATCCTGGGCGAGGCATCGGATGTCGAGCATACCCACGAATATTACGAGCCGCCCACCGAGGTGGAGATCCAGGTAGAGCAGGATACTTAAGCCCGAGGCGCTCGCAGGTAAAATAGGAGGCCACTGGCTTGCAGTGTCCGAATTGCGGTTTTGAAAATATACCGAACCAGACCCATTGTACCCGGTGCAAGGCGCAGTTGGTTTTGCAGGAGCCAATTATTCCGGAAGACCTGCTGCCTCCGCGCGCGGGTTGGAAAAAGTTCTTCCGCCCCTTGCTCACTCCGATCCGCAGGTTTTGCGCTTATATCAGATGGGAAAAGCCGGAAAAGGCTCTTCGGATCTTTATGGGAGGCAAGATCTATCCCGGCGAATCCATCACGGCCATGGTCTTTTCAATCATCCCGGGACTGGGGCATCGGATCGCCGGCCGCCCCGGGGCTGCGCTCATCGCCTTCGGGATTTGGGCGGTTATTCTGGTTGGGCTGGTTAATTTCTACTCCGGGCAGATTGGCGGCATTCTTGCCGGCTTGCTGATTTCCTGGCACGCGGTGGTGATCTTTGATGCCGGGAAGGTACAGCAACATGTAAAGAATGCAGGCGCAAGAATTTATATGATCGTAGTGCTTCTCCTGCTGGTGACATGTGGCTACCTGTTTGTTAATGCTGTCGTAACTAATTATGTCATGATTATCAACAGTCCGACCGAGATCGAAAAGATTGATCTCCTGACGGGGGATATCGTAGTTATAGATCTGGATAGTTACGAGGAAGCCGAGCCACAACGCGGCGATGTGGTTGCCTTCCGGCCGATGGAATATTTTGTTAATGAAAACGGACGGCTTTACGCCAACCATCGGGCTGAAGAATACATGTTAGCGCGGGTGGTGGCAATCGCTGGAGACCGGGTTAAGATTACGCCCGAGGGGGTTAAGGTTAACGGGAAAGCTGTACCGCCGGAATCTTACGCTGCCGGGGTTATGGCCTTCCCGGAAAAACCTCTTGGCTTTACGGTTGACTCTGGTTATGTTTTTATTCCCTTTCCGTTAAGAGTAAGAGAGGGAGCTCCATCGATGAGAGATACAATCTGGACCCAAGCTTATGATATCCCGGTAAAAGAGATCGCCGGGAGCACCTCTGGGGTTTACCTGCCCATCTGGCGGCGGCATTCATTTGAGGAAGAAGACTAAGCATGGCTGGCAACGGACGCTTTTCCAACCTGGAATTTGATGGCCCCGCGGGCGATGGCCCTGGCAGTGAGGGGCAATCCCAAGGCGGCAAAGGTCAGCCCGGCCAGCCGGTGCAGTTTATCAAGGAGGTCAAGGACGCGAGCTTCTACTTCAAGCGCGCACTCCTTTGCGAACTGGCCGGGGCGCATGAGCAGGCCCTGCGGAATTATTCCGCCGCCTTGAATGAAAATCCCCTCCTGCTGGCGGGCTGGGTCGGGCAGCTCCGCATGCTGCTGCACCTGGGGGAATACCCCGAGGTCAAGATGTGGAGCGACAAGGCGATGGAGAAATTTCCCGACAACCCGCAGTTGCTCTCGGCCAAGGCCATTGCCATCCACCGCCTGGGTTATTCCAAGGAAGCGCGGGATTTGTGCGACCTGGCGATCCAGAAGTCCGGCGAAACCCCGCTGGAATGGCTCTGCCGTGGGGAGATTCTCCTGGCGGGCCAGACGGCTTCCGCCGAGCAGTGCTTCAACCATGCCCTGCGGGTTTCCCCGGACATTGGGCGCACCCGGATTGAGATTGGGGAACTGTATTTAAATCATAAGCAATACAGCCTGGCGCTTGCCGCCTTGCAGCAAGCCTGCACGGAGGAGCCCCGCTCGGCCTGGGCGTGGTACCTGTTGGGAAAGACCCAGCAGGAATTGGGGATGCTGGAGCAGGCCAAGCGTAGCTACGGGCAGGCCAGCAGCCTGTATCCGAAAAACAAGAAATATCGGCGCGCCGCGGCGATGGAACTGACTTTTATGACCAAGCTCAAGAGTTATCTCAGGAGGCGGTTTAAAAATGATTAATTCACCGAAAGAGCATTTCAGCGCCTTGTTGAAGGCCGCGCGTCGGCATAATGCCTCGGATATCCACCTGATTGCCAAGCTCCCCCCGGCCTACCGGGTGGGCGGTGAGATTGTCATGGCGGCTGCCGATCCGATCTCGCGCGAGGATCTGATCACCCTCGCCAAGTCAATCCTGACCCCGCAACAGCTTGCCAGGTTCGAAGAGGCCCGCGAGCTCTGCGTCTCCTATCATCACGAAGAATGCGGCCGCATCCGCCTCTCCCTCTATCACCGGCTGAATGTGCCGGAGATGGCAATCCGGATGTGCAACACCGAAATTCTTACTTCTGAAACCTTACTGCTGCCTCCCATTGTGGATGAATGGGCGCGGCTGCCCTCAGGGCTGATCCTCGTAACCGGGCCGACCGGGGTGGGTAAAACCACCACCTTGAATTACATGATTGACATGATCAATGTTACCCGCAAGTGCAAGATTATCACGATTGAAGACCCGGTTGAATACGAACATTCCCACCGCAAGAGCATTGTCGTCCAGATCGAGGTTACCACCGACACCAACAGCTTCAGCTCCTGCTTGCGCCATTCCCTGCGCCTAGACCCGGATGTGATTTGTATCGGCGAAATGCGGGATGTGGAAACCATCGAAACCGCCTTGATCGCGGCCGAAACTGGGCACCTGGTGCTCGCCACCCTGCATACCCCCAGCGCCCCGGGCGCGGTCGAGCGCATTGTCACAGTCTTTGAAGGTTCCCGGCAGCCGCAGGTGATGATGCAGCTCTCCGATATCCTGCAGGGAGTAATCGCGCAGCGCCTGGTGCCGACCTTTGATAAGAAGAGCCGGGTCCTGGCCTGTGAAGTCCTGGTCACCAACTCCGCGGTTAAAAATATTATCCGGGAAGGGCGCTTCCATCATTTCATGAACGCGATGATGACCGCCCGCGACAAAGGATCCCAAACCATGGAAGAATCGCTTGCTAACCATTACCGCGCCGGCACCATCAGCCTGGATACGGCCATGGCCCATACCATCCGCCCGGAGGTTCTGGAAGGGCTGTTAAAGATGTAGATTGGATTCACTGATCACCTACCTTAACGTGAAGCGGTTTACGTTCGCTTCACGTCGGTCTCTTTCCCGCCCGGCTATTGCTTCCCGCTCTCGAATAGGTATTATTTATTCATCGTCAAGTGAGCCAGGAAGGTTCTTTGGGGAATGCTCTCAACCATCCCGCTTTTACACTTAAGAATTAAACAACAGAGAAAGAATTCATAATGACTTGCGCGGATCTGAATCTAGATATTGATCTTGCCTGCATTGAAGCGGTCTTTCAGAAAATTGAACCCGGCGACAATATTGTCTGGCAAGTGGAATCCATCGAAGATTATCTTCCCTTAGTCAAATCTTATGCCAAGAGCGTAATCGCCCGGGGAGAGCGGGCGGTTTATTTCCGCTTCGCCAAGCATAAGCCGCTGGTGGAGGAAGGCCACAATGTCGAGGTTTATAACCTGCACCCTGAAAAGGGGTTTGAATATGTGATCACGGAAATCCATGATGTTATAGAAAAGAATGGCCAGGGCGGGCATTATATCTTCGATTGCCTCTCCGAACTGGTGGTAGACTGGTGCAGCGACCGGATGCTGGGTAATTTTTTCATGCTGACCTGTCCCTACCTCCTTGAGCATAAGGCAGTGGCTTACTTTGCGTTGCTGCGTAACCAGCATTCCTTCCATGCCACCACCCCGATCCGGCAGACTACCCAGATCATCGTGGATGTCTATCGCCATGCCCATAATTTCTATATTCACCCCTTGAAGGTAGCGGGTCGTCATTCCCCGACCATGTATATGTTCCATCTCTGGGACGGCAAGCAATTCCAGCCTGTGATGCAGAGCGTAACCGTTACCGAAATTCTCGCCACCACTCCCTGGAGCCGCCTGGACAGCGCCAGCTATCGCCATGGCTTTTGGAGCAGCACCTTCACCGAAGCGGAAGAGCTGTTCGCCAGCCTGGATCGCGCCAGTGAACCAGACACCTACGTTACCGCCTTTACCAATCGGCTTTTGCGCATGGCTATCACCAGGGAAGAGCGGATCTTCAAGCTGGCGGAGAAATACCTCGATCTGGGGGATATTCTTGAGATCCGGCGCCGGATGATCGGCACCGGCTTGATTGGCGGTAAATCGGTCGGGATGTTATTGGCGCGGGCAATCCTGACCAAGACCGACCCCCATTGGCGGGAGATTTTGGAACCTCATGATAGCTTCTTCATTGGGGCGGATGTCTTTTATACCTACCTGGTGCAAAACGGGCTGTGGTGGAAAAAGCAAGCCCAGAAAAATCCTGAAACCTTTCTGGATGGTGCGGAAGAAACCCAGCAGCGCATTATGGCTGGCAAGTTCCCGGAATATATTATCAAGCAGTTTGCCGATATGCTGGACTATTTCGGCCAGTCTCCGATCATTGTCCGCTCCAGTAGTCTGCTGGAAGATAATTTCGGCAATGCCTTCGCCGGCAGGTATGAGAGCGTCTTCTGCGTCAACCAGGGTTCCCACCAGCAACGCCTGGAAAAATTCATGGAGGCAGTGCGAACCGTCTATGCCAGTACCATGAGTGAAAAGGCGCTCCGCTATCGTGCCCGCCGCGGTTTGCTGGAGCAGGATGAACAGATGGCCCTGTTGATCCAGCGGGTCTCCGGTGCGGTCTACGGGCGCCGGTATTATCCCCAGGCGGCAGGGGTGGGCTTGTCATTCAATCCCTATGTCTGGAGCCAGCAGATAGACCCCACCGCTGGTGTCCTGCGCCTGGTCTTCGGCCTGGGCACGCGGGCGGTTGATCGCCATGATGATGACTATACCAACCTGGTTTCTCTCAATGCCCCGGAACGCCGCCCGGTGGCTAATTATGAGGAAGCGCGCCAGTATACGCAACGAAAGGTGGATTTGCTGGATCTGGAATCAAACCAACAGGTCTCCCTAGAATTTTCCGAGGTGGCTGCCGATTCCCCAGGTTTGCCGTTGCAACTATTTGCCCAGCGGGACCGGAACCTGGAACGGATGGTCTCCGAAAACAAGTCGAAAAAAATCTTTCCCTGGATTTTAACCTTTAAAAACCTGCTGGCTAAAACCTCTTTTGTTGAGGAGATGCGGGAGATGCTGAAGATCCTGCATGCAACCTATGAATGTCCCGTGGATGTTGAATTTACCACTAACTTCTTGAGTGACGATAATTATAAGATTAACCTGGTTCAGTGCAGGCCCTTGCAGGTTAAAAGCGGCGATCTTATCTCTGAACCGCCCGCCGAGATCCCCAAGGAGCAAATTGTATTTAAAAGCCAGGGTTCAGTAATTGGCCAGAGTCGCCATGTCAAGGTCGATCGCCTGATCTATGTCATGCCCGAGGAGTATAATAAACTTACCACCAGTGAACGCTATTCCATCGCCAGGGTTATCGGTGACCTCACTCACCTGGAAAAACGGGAGCAGTGCGGCACCATCATGCTTCTGGGGCCAGGCAGGTGGGGTACTACCACTCCTGCGCTGGGGGTGCCGCTTTCCTTTGCCGAAATCAACACAGTCAGTATCCTCTGCGAGATTGTTGCGATGGGCGATGGCCTGGTTCCAGATGTCAGCCTTGGGACCCACTTCTTTAATGATCTGGTGGAGATGGATATGCTCTACCTGGCGCTTTTTCCCACCCAGGAAAATGATTATATCAATCAGGAGTTTCTCGGAGGAACGCCCCACAGGTTTGTCGAGCTCTTGCCGGAAGCTGAAAAATGGAGCCAGGTTATCCGCGTGGTCGATGCCTCCCAGTGCAACGGTGGCAAGCTGATCCACCTCTATGCTGATACCCTTAAGCAGTATGCGATCTGCTACCACGAGGATCAAGATCATCCCATCACCGGGAGGGATTAAACCTAACCGAAGGATTGGAAGCATGAGGAAACATTAAATCGAAAGTTCATATATTTATAATTGCCTTTTTTGCGGGAGAAAAAATATAATGGATTATGGATTTGCTTGGTATCCGTGGGGGAAGACCTAAGTGGAGAAAGCCGCGCCGAAAGTAAAAATATTCATCAAGCAAAAAATGATGCGCAAGATGATGCTCGCGCTCCTGCCCTGTGTCATCGGCGCAATCTATTACTTCGGCTGGCGCAGCCTGGCAATGCTAGCCTGGGCAGGGGCGCTGGGATTTATCACGGAATATATCTTCGCCCGCACCCGCAAGGAGCCGGTCAGCGAAGCGGTCTTTGTCACCACCACCATCTTCACCCTGATCATACCGCCCACCGTGCCGTTCCATATCCTCTCCATCGGAATTATCTTTGCCGTGATGTTTGCCAAGGAGATCTTTGGCGGCTTTGGTAAAAATATCTTCAATCCCGCGATGGCGGGCAGGTGTTTTATTTATATCTGTTTCCCCGTGGCTATGACTGCTACCTGGGCGCAACCGGCAGCGGGAACCTGGGGCGCGCTGGACAGGTGGACTACGGTCAGCACCGCTGACACCGTAACCTCTGCCACCCCGATGGCGAACCTTAAGGCTGGCAAGCTGGTTGAAAGCGACAGCCCCGAAGCAGCGGACGAGATCCCCTTTGATATTCCGGAAGGGCAATCCGTCAAGCTCAAGAAAGCGACCCTGGTCAAGGGCATGTTGACCGGCAGAATAAGCGGTACCCTGGGGGTTACCAGCGCCATCCTGGTTCTGATCGGCGGGTTGTACCTGTTTCTGACTAAAACCGGGAACCGGACAATAATCCTCTCGACCATTATTACCTATGCCATTTTGAACCAGGTGCTTAACTGGCTGAATGTCTCGCCGATACCGGGCGCCTGGCCGACCGTGATCAGTGGAAGCTTCCTCTTCGGCGCCTTCTTCATGGCGACCGATCCGGTCAGCGCTCCCAAATTAAAAGAGGCCAGGATTATCTATGGCATGATCATTGCCATCTGTACCGTGGTGATTCGGAACTTTTCTATCTTTAACGGTGGATTCATGTTCGCCATCCTGATCGCGAACATGTTCGGCCCGATCCTGGATTATTCCCTGCGCGAGTTTAAGGCCAAACGCGTTGATAAGGCGAAAGACCGATGACAGAGAAGAAGTGGTTCCCCATCATCTACATGTTTATCATCACGGCTGTCTTCAGCTTTGTCTTGATCGGCTTTACTAACTTCACCAGCGCCAGGGTAGCGGCGAACCAGCGGCTCGCCTTTGAGAAGGCGGTACTGGCAGTCCTCCCGGGTTTGTATCCTGAAGGCGAAAAAATCTCAAGCCTGGATCTGCACCAGCGCTTCGTGGACAAGGTCTTGCCTCCCGATGAAACCAGCGGCGGAGCTTATACCCTGAGAGATTCTGGAAAACTGATTGCTTACGCCCTGCCGATTTCCGGGCGCGGGTTCTGGGCGGAGATCAAGGGCGTCATTGGCATCAGCGCCGACCAGAAGACTATTACCGCTGTCTCCTTTTACCAGCAGAATGAAACCCCCGGCTTGGGGGCGGAGATTGCCAAACCTGAATTCCGAAAACAATTTCATGGTAAGGTAATCTTGTTTAGCGACAAACCGCTTGCTTTCAAGCGCCCCGGCGAGCAGCTTGATGCCCACAGTATCAACGCGGTTACCGGCGCCACCCAGACCTGCACCCGCCTGGAGAAAATTATTAATGACGCGTTGATCAACTGGCAGAAACAAGTAAAACCTGAACCTTAAGGGATTAGAGGTTGCGAGTATGAACCGCAATAATAAAAAAGTAATCCATGATGCCCTCTGGCAGAACAATCCCATTTTCGGGCAGGTGCTGGGGATCTGCAGCACTTTAGCAGTGACCAACCTGGTGCTTAACACCATGGTAATGTGCTTGGCGCTAATTTTCACCCTTTCCTTCAGCGCGGTCAGCGTTTCTATTTTAAGAAGGTTCACCCCCCGCAACATCAGGATGATGGTCGAGACGCTGATTATCGCCTTTTATGTTATTATCGTGGATATTATGCTCAAGGCATACTGGCCGCAGATGAGCGAGAACCTCGGCCCCTATGTGGGCCTGATCATCACCAATTGCATTGTCATGGGCAGGTGCGAGGCCTGCAGCAATTCCTGCGCTCCCGCGCCGGCCTTGATGGACGGCTTCTTCAACGCCCTCGGCTATACCTTTGTCTTACTGATTATTGCCACCTTCCGCGAGGTGCTCGGCTTGGGGACCTTCATGGGATTTGCCGTGCCGTTCTTCAGTGGTCCCTACTGGGACAAGTGGGTGATTATGGTAATGCCGCCGGGCGCGTTCTTCATGCTTGGCATTGTGGTCTGGATTTTCCGCGCGATCCAGCTCAGGAAGGAGTAGGTTGCCCATGGAAATACAGGCTGAACTTACCCAGGCCTTTGTGGTCTTTGTCTCGGCGATCTTTACGCAGAATATTCTGCTATCATACTTCCTCGGACTTTGCCCCTTCATTGGAGTGTCCCGCGAGGTCAAGACCGCCTTCGGCCTGGGAGTGGCCGTGATCTTTGTGATGACCACCACCTCCCTTCTCAACTGGCTGGTCTACCATTATGTGCTGGTGCCGTTGGGTCTCCAGTTCTTCCGCTTTATCCTCTTTATCATTGTGATCGCGGCCTTTGTCCAATTCATCGAGATGGTGATTGATAAGTATTCCCCGGTGTTGTACCAGAATCTCGGCGTTTTTCTGCCGCTCATTACCGTCAACTGCGCGATTCTCGGCGCGTCTCTGTTCATGGTGATCCGGAATTAC
>JAFGNG010000158.1 GCA_016927125.1 Planctomycetota bacterium
CGCTCATATTATCGGCGGTGTACTGGTCGATCAACCCCTTGGCTACCGCTTTTTCCTTGAGCCGGTTGGTATCGAGCCCCGCGCCGTCATCGCGGATCGAAAGATGGAAAGAACCCTCGTCTTTTTCCGCCGACACCCAGATATGCCCCGTCTCCGGCTTGCCGGCCGCGGCTCTCTGTTCCGGGAGTTCAATACCGTGGTCTAACGAATTTCTAACCATATGCACTAAAGGATTTTCAATTCCTTCGAGCAGGGATTTATCCACCTCGAGCCCTTCCACATCCATGACAAATTCAATCTGCTTGCCGAAGGAGCTGGAAAGGTCGCGCACAATCCGGGGCAATTTCTGCGTGGCCTGGCTTAAGGGTACGCGCCGTACCGCCATTAAGCTCTCTTGCAGGCTGTTGGAAAGCTCGTTGAAGGCGATATTGGCGTTCTTGAATTCGTTGGCTACATCTTTGACTTCTGTGTACGCGTCCAGCTTATGCTCGATCTGGGCGAAGATCTCCCGGGAGACAATCAACTCGCCCACGTAGGACATAAAGTGATCCACCTTGTCCTCGGCAACCCGCAGGGTGCGAGCGCCCTGCTTGCCGCTGCCGACCTGCGCCTTGCCGGAAGATTGCGTCGGGGAGGAAGCTGCGGCGGTGCTTTCCGGCTTGGTTTGCTTCGCAGTGGTTTCGGCTGGCGCCTGCTCCGCTACCGCTAGCGGGGTCGCCTTTGCCTCCTTGCCGATCTCCTTAATTACCTCAGCCAGGCGCTCCTTGATGAGTTCCGAAAGCAAATCGTCAAACCCGATATTGCTCTGGTGGATGGTGACGAACTCATCCTCCAGGGTTGCAATGCTGGAGAGCAGAGCCGGGGTTTCGCTCTTCCCGGCTTCCGTTTTCAGGTTGGCAAGGGTGCTGACAAATTCCTCGCAGCGCTGTTCATCCTTCTGCGCTTCCTGGATATCTTTAACGAACCCGCGGATGATGCCAAACTCGCGGCTTAGAATAGTGTCGCCAATATTAAACTCGCTGGTTTCTCCAGTGTTCCCTTCCACAACTGCTTCTGCCAGGGAGAACTCCTGTAATAAAGCAGTGACAATGGTTTTCGTTTCCTGGATTGCGGAAACCGCCTCCGGAGGCAGCTCCATGGCGAGCAATGCCGCCATGTGTTCCTGCAGTTGCGCGGCAAGCTCGTGGGAATTTATTTCGGTCTGTTGCGCCAGCTCGATGAATTCCTCGCACATTTTTTGTTCCATTGCGGTCAGGCCGGCCTTGGTCTTCCCCTCCACCAGGCCGTCAAACATCAGCCGGAGCCGGTCCACCCCCGCCAGGAGGCAATCAATAATGCGCTTGGAGACATGGCACTTCCCGCTCCGGAGCTCTTGGAGCAGGTTTTCCATGGCATGTGAAAAGGTTTTAATATTATCCAGGTCGAAGAAGGAAGAATTGCCCTTGATGGAGTGGATTGGGCGGAAAATGCTGTCAATGAGGCTGTGATCCTCCGGGTTCTGCTCCAGCAGAACAAAGAGGGAATCAATGTCGGCTAAGGCCTCAAAGCTCTCAGTGATAAACTGTTCAACCAAATCCTGGTCAAATTTTTTGGTTTCGGTTATTTGCTCTGACATTGCTGCCTCCGCAATGAATGGTTTTGATTGTAGTTACAAACCCATTAGTCAGTTATGGCGCGACCCAGCGGGATACAGGTACGCTGCCTTTGGTTCATTCTAGCAATTTGCCATCTTGATTTGTTTTAGTCTCGAAAGCAACACCTTGATGTCAAGGGGTTTACTGAAGAAAGCGCCAGCCCCCTTCTCGACACAAGCCCCTGTTGATTATATGTTATCACTACCTGAGATAACAAAAATATCAGCCTCCGGCTACATCTCTTTGTCGGTTCTGAGGACATTCAGCTCGCACATTCCCGGCAAAGTAATAAAAAACCGGCATCTAATCCCAGTTATTGGAATTAGATGCTGGAGGGGAGAAATTTTAATTTGTAATTAGGCTTGGACTAATGTTTTTATTTGGCGAAGTAGAAGTTAGAAAACTTCGACTTCTTCTTCAATTACTTCTTCCGTTGATATATCATCAAGGTCAAAGGTTTCCCCTTCCCCATTATTACAGTTGGGGATCAGCCTCTGGATCAGCTCCCGGTTGTTGTTGCGCGCCAGGGCGTCCACAAGTTGTTGATTTTCTTCAACGCCAGCGGTTTTAACCCACTGTACATGGCCATCCATAAAGAGGCAACAGATACCATCTTTAAAGTTGTCCGGTTTGTCCACCACAGTTATGGTTATGGTTCTCGCCCCTTCCTGTGCAAACGGCAGATAGATGTAATCAGACCTGAATTCATCTGGAAGAGGGTCAGGTTTATTTGGACAGGCAAAGACTGCAGGTACACCAATAAACTGGTTAAGCTCTTCTAAGTCTTTCGGCATTTCCCCGTTATGAGCATTCATAAACATAACCAAGCCTGTGCCAATTTCCTTGAGGTTATGGATGTTTGCTGCTCGTTTCTCTTGCATCCTTGCCCTCTCTAATCCTGGCTGCATCATCGACTGCATATACATTTGCATGCCAGCCTTTACCGTCTCCGACACCGCCTTGGCTGGAATGGTCAAACCAACCTTCAGCCGCTCCGGCTTGGCCGCGCCGTAGAAGGTTATGGGATGGGTAGAATCAGGCAAGGTTTCAAGCAGCGGCGAAAAAGACTGGAAGAAATTATTTGCTTGGGGAGCCATCGCTTCAGTCATTCTTTTCCACATCGGCGCCAGCATTTTGAAATAATCCAGGAGATAGAACCCACCGAAGAAGGCCTGCTTGTCCTCGGTTGCATCGAGCGCCTCCATGAATTCCGCGCGTGTGCCAAACCGGGGTGTATTATCTTTAATCGCGTTGAGGGTTTCCCCTAGTCTACCCTTGATCTCTGCTTCGCCATCCGTGGTGCCTTGGGTGCCGGTGATCACAACAGTATTTCCCACCGCCGCGTCCAGTTGGGTCTGCACGCTCATGAGATCAAAGATCTGAACAATGCCCGCTTCCGGTCCGTCCATATCGATCTGTTCTTCATCTGGTTTAATGCTGATCAAGTTTTTATTGTACGTAATTCCTTCGACTGTTCCGGCCTCTTCGGTATAGGTATTCTCAATGTCAGCAGGCAGGCCGATTCCGGCAACGCTGAAGTATTCATTGCT
The DNA here is from genome assembly GCA_016927125.1 of Planctomycetota bacterium. Taxonomy (GTDB): domain Bacteria; phylum Planctomycetota; class SZUA-567; order SZUA-567; family JAFGNG01; genus JAFGNG01. The sequence goes on from JAFGNG010000158.1 coordinate 3,185, forward strand.
CCAGTTTATGCCCGCACCCATCGCTTCCTGATGCAATTTTCTATAAGCCTCCTGATCCTCAACCTGGAATAGCAGGTTGGTTTCCACAAAGGTATCCGGTCCGCTCGGGCTGAAGCTCATGCTGGTTTCGCCACTGATAGCCTGAAATAAATCGGTGAAGACTTGCGAGGCTTTTTCGGTAAGATCCGGGTCGATATTGCTGCCAAAGATATCCTGGATGTGGTTGTAATAGGCTTCATAGACCTTGCCTAAATTCGAACTTTTGTTGAAGCTGAAGGCCAGGATGCTGTCACTCGGCAGCAGCTTGATCAGTTTGTATTCCGGTTCTATCTTCGAGTAATCTGCAGACAACTCGCTCAACACTGTATTTTCTTTAGGAATCAACACCGTGGAAATCTCCAGCGCTTCCTGATTCGGCTGAAGATACAGACGCACCGCCTGGATCGACTCTGCAATGCCCGCCAGGGCGCTCAGTTGAACCATTTGGCTTTTATGTCCAAATTCGCTGCGGTGTTCCTCTTCCGGATCGGGCTGTTGCGCCCTGGCGATCACTTCCTGGATTTGTTGTTCATTCAGCCGCATAAACTTCTCAACATCAAAGGTCACCATTACTGCCGTGCCTTCCGGCGGGGTCGGCGGGTTTTTCCATTCGGAGAAGAGCTGGGCAATCTTTTTAGTATACTCTACGGGGTTGTCAGGATGCCCATTGAGAACTACGTAACCATTCCCCGCATCACAGACATACCCCTTTGAATTCACTGAGTTGTTGGACATGATTTCATAGACACCCTCTCCTAGTTCTGTCGCCGTCCAGCCTAACTCGTTCATTTGTGCCAGTTTATTTTGAAAATCCGGAATTGGCAGCACTCCTGCCATGGGGAGATTTCCTGAAACTGTCACCCCGTCAGTTACAATTATATGCATGCCTTTACTCAGGTCGAAGAACTCCGGTGAAATCCCGGCAATGCTGACTTGTAGATTCCTCCAGAATAGCATCTCCAGCATCCCCGGCTGCATCTGTGCCTCCATCGGGCTACCCTTGGCGGCTTCCACCAGGAAGGCTTCAATATTACTGATTGTAGTTGTCAGCGGCCCGGTGCTGATGTCGAGAATAATATCACCCGGCATGGAAACCTCTTCAATTACGGCTTCTTCCGCAGCTTCTTCACTCACCACTACTACCGCCTCGACCGGTTCTTCCGCAATCGCGTTGGTTACGATGGGCGCGGCTACGCCCCCGACTGCGAGTACGGCTATGGTAATTGCTGCCGCAGTTTTAACCTTTGCCCACATCATCATCTGCATGGCTCCTTTTGCTATAGCTAAACTGGTTTTAGTCGTAGCTATCCCCGCACCCGCGGCGCCGGTGGCGCTGGCTGCGCTGCCCGAGATAACTGTCCCTGTTAATGCCGTGCCGCTGATAGCGGTCAGGAGCGTCCCCGGCGCTGCCTGCACCGCTTCCGCTCCCAATAATTGTACAATTAATGCTGCCGAAAAGATTGCGCCCTTGCGCTTGAAGAATTTGCGGAGTTTTTCTACCGCGCGGCCCACGCGCTTGGCCGCGGCGGCTTCGGTAATGCCAAGGGCTTCCCCGACCCCGGCGTGGTTCTGGTTTTTGAAAAAACGCAGAATTAAAGCTTCGCGATCACCTCCGCGCAAATTGTCCATCGCCTCTTCCAGCAGTGGCTCCATCTCCTGCCAGTTCGCCTGCGCGCCGACCGCCGTGGATAGATTAGTTATGGCAGCCATCTCTTCATGCTCCTTTCGCCTGGTTTCCCTGCGGATTGCCGACAGGGCAACGTAGCGGGCCGTGGTGTAGAGCCAGCCCGGGATTACTGTGCCCCGGCGGAGCGTCGGGGCTTTTTCGTATAGAATGGTAAAGACCGCCTGAGCCGCGTCCTCAGCCAGGTGAGGATCGCGGACCCGGCGTAGAATGCTGGAATAGATCCAGTCCATGTGCCGTGCTGCCAACTGGTCAAAAGCGTCGGTGGAACCAGTCTTGACAAAGTCTTGCAACAAATCCCAGTCATTCATTTAACTGTTCTCCTCCAATTCTTCCTTGCGCTTCTCCATATAGTAATGCCCTGCCAGGAGGAAACCGGACAGGAAAAAATTTAATCCACCAAGATTTTTTGAAGGGGGCGATAACTGTCTGCCAGGATTGAGGTTACAAAGGTCGCAAGTATATATGGTTTTAATATCAGTAAATATCTTCTATAGGGGCACGGTGTGTCCTTAATATATTACTTCTCATTCTAAATGAAGATCAAAAAGGGGGAATAATTGTAGCCCAGGTTCTCTAACCCGGGCGGATGCCTGTTGGACCTCTTGCCACAGACTGGAGAGTCTGTGCCACAGGTTTCCCTTTACTGCTTTAACATAATAACTTGGAAAGAAAATCGTTCAGTCTTCGCTGTCAGCGATTTGTTTTTCTATTTTCGAAAGTTCTTCCAGGAAGCGCTTCCTGACCTTGGTCGCGAAGGGGTTTTCCTTCTGGATAGTGAGAAAGAGCGAAAGGGAATCATTCTGCAGCAGCTCTTCCACCTTGCGCAAATGCTGGTAGGCGACGGTGGCGAATTCGCTGTCAGGCGGATGCAAGACATTC
>JAFGNG010000159.1 GCA_016927125.1 Planctomycetota bacterium
TCATAACAATGAATTATATCTATATTTATGTTATATTATATACGGAATATGTCTTTTTATAATCATACTTCTATTTTAAAGCTTTTATTTCATTTTTATGATATTATTGTTTTAATGGGAAGTCGTGATTCAGCATTATCTTTCGTTAAATTATGTTTTAAATTTATTGATATTTTCTTCAAGATTTGCAAAAAATTATTCGCTTTTATCTTGACAAAGACATTATCGGCTGGTAATATTAGTGTAATAAATGAAGAACGTGCAAAACGTACCAGGCAGATATTGAAAATGTTTTAATCAATTTTACAGTCATACATTGTTATCGGACTATACAGGTTTGGCGCTTTCCTTCCCCAACTGCCCGACACCTGCGCCAGACTTGTCCGTTACAAAGGAAGCCGCTTGTATGACTGCCACTGATAAGCAGGCTTCCTAATCGGCGGGGCAACGGGGATGGCACCACTTCCTTCCCCAACTGCCCGACACCTGCGCTATCTCCGAGGTCCCGCCCTCTAACACCCAGGGCCTTTTTAAAGGCCCTTTTTAAATATAAGCAGTATGAGCGGTTTTTAGGACAGGGAGGTGGACTCCTGCCTCCCAGACAAAACACCAACGCGGTTGCCTTCCTGTCCTTTTCCTTTCTGTTTACCGCAATAACCCTTCATTGCCATAATCATTTATCTGTCAAGATATCGATAACCTTTGCTTTCACCTCTGAAAATCGTTATAGTAATGGGCTATAATTACCTGCGCAATTCATGGAGTCAGCCGGATGAATCCCATTATTGAAGTGCGAGATTTAAGCAAGTCTTATGGCCCGCACCTGGCCCTGGATAAGCTCAGCTTTGCCATTGAGAAGGGCGGCGTGATCGGCTTGCTCGGCATTAATGGCGCGGGTAAAAGCACCTTGATGCGCATTCTTTCCTGCTACCTCCAGCCCTCGGCGGGAACCGCCCGGGTGAACGGCATTGAAGTAAGCGCCGCCCCCCTGTTAGTGAAACAACAGGTCAGCTACCTGCCGGAGAATACTCCGCTTTATCCAGAGCTCAGGGTAACAGAATTTCTGCATTATCGCGCGCGGCTCAAAGGCATCCCCCGGGCAAGGCGGCAGGCCACGGTGACAGAGGCGGTGCTGCGGTGCGGCCTGGAGGGGGTCGCCAGCCGGATTATCGGCCAGCTCTCCAAGGGCTATTGCCAGCGGGTCGGCCTGGCCGACTGCTTGCTTTCGGACGCGGAGCTGTTAATCCTGGATGAACCGACAGTCGGACTCGATCCCAACCAGATCCGCGATGCCCGGCGCTTCATTACCGACCTGGGTAAAGTTCGCAGCGTGCTTCTGTCAACCCACATTCTCCATGAAGTCGAATTGCTTTGCCGGATTGTGATTATTATTCACCAGGGGCGCCTCCTGGCAATCGACACCCCGCAGGAACTCTGCAGGCGAACCCGCCAGCGCGGCGGCTTTCTTCTTGAGGCGATTGCCGCTCCCGCCATGGTCGATTCCCTGGCAAAACTTGCGGGGGTCAGCGAGGTTGAAGAAGCCGGGCGCGACCTGGAAGGCAATGTCCGCTTCCGGCTCACCTACTCCCGTGAGCGGGGCGAATCGCAGGAAAAGGATTTGCGTATTGAGATCCTGAAGCTGTTCAGCCAGAAGGGTTGGATCCTGCAGGAACTCCGGACCGAGCCGGTGCGACTGGAAGATATTTTTGCTGAAATTACTGCCGCCCCGGCGGAAGTTTCACCGCAGGGGGTATAACCATGGTAACGGCTTTCAAGCTGAATTTTTATAACCTCCTCCACAGTGTCGCCAATATCACTGCCCTCACCCGGCGTGAGATCCTCTCCATGCTGGTCAGCCCGGCTACCTATATTGTGATCACCTTTTTTGTGGCCATTAACAGCCTGATCTTCTATTTGATGCCGTTGCAATACCAGGTTGCCACCTTTGAACCCATGCTGCAGATGATTAAATTTTTGGGAATCTTCTTCGTGCCCCTGCTGACCATGAAGCTCTTTGCCGAGGAGCGGCGAACCGGCACCATCGAGATCCTCCTGACCGCGCCGGTGCGCCCCCTTGAGATTGTAATTGCAAAATACAAAGCCGCCATGTTCTTCTACCTCCTCATGCTCCTGCCCTGTGTCGCTTACATTGCCCTCCTGGCCTGGGCCGGCCGGATTGACCGGGGCCTGGTAGCAACGCAGATGCTTGGCCTGCTGTTACTTGGAATGTTGTACGTTGCCGTCGGGCTCTTCACCTCCAGCATTACCCGCAGCCAGATTGCGGCGGCGATGGGGGCGAGCGTGCTGCTCTTTGTCTTATGGTTATTGTGGTTTGCCTCCGGTGAAGGGTCCACGTTATTTGCAAGTATTCTGGAAAATCTTACCCTGCCCCCGCACTTTGATCGCTCCTTCGCTAAGGGCGTGATTGCTACCGGCGACTTGGTGTATTTCCTCACCGCGATTGTTTTCTTCCTCTTCCTGACCTGGAAGAGCATTTCCATGGGAGAAGATGCCATTACGGGCAGCAGGGAGGAACGCCTTCCTTCCCGGGGAATCCTGCTGGCGGTTCTCGGCGTTTTGGCGCTCGAAGCCGGGATTGTCGGGGTAGCCGCGGTGGATGTGCAGCAGCAGAGCGTGACGGAGATTCTTGAGCTCTGGCAGGGCGGCGCCTACTCCCCTCTGCTCTGGGTAGGATTGCCCTTCGCTATGGCCATTCTTCTGGGAGCCCTGGCCCTCTTCCTTAATTTTTCCTGGCGCGGCTACCTGCGCCTCTCCGCACTGCTTAACCTGCAACGGCTGAATCTCTTGGCAGGCGGCTTGGCATTGGTGGTGATCATTTTCAATATTAATCTTTTTGCGGGGCGGCACTCCAGCCGTTACGACCTGACCGAGGTGGGCTTAAATTCACTCACTGCCGAGACCAGGCATGTGTTGGATGCGCTCCAGGAGCCGGTGCATATCTCCGTCTTTTACACTGCCCAGGATCAATATGAAGGCGTGGAACTGTTGGCTCGCACCCAGGCGTTGCTGGAGGAATACGAAGCCTACAGCCCGCGCGTCCTGGTGGAGTACCTGGATCCGTTGGCCAAACCGCTGCCTGCCCGGAAGCGCGCAACCGAACTGGGCCTGCCGTTGCCGCAGCTTCCCTTTTACAGCGTGGTGGAATACCGGGGCCAGAAGCGCCTGATCCCGTGGAATTATATTGCTGCCAAGAAAGCTGACCTCCTGGGGCAGACCGAGCAGATCTTTCTGGGCGAGCAGAGCTTCACCGAAGCCATCCGCAAGGTTTTTGATCCGCGCGTTTCCCGAATCTATTTCAGCGAGGGGCATGTGGAATATAATGCTACCAGCACCGCCAAGATTGCGCGGTCCGCGGGCAGATTCGCCCGGGAGCTTAAACTCTACGGCTATGAGGTCGACCGCCTGCCCTTGATGGGGTCGGACAAGGTGCCGCCGGATTGCGATCTCCTGATCCTGGCCGGCCCCCAGGCGCCGTTTAACGCGCCGGATCTCATGGTATTGAAAAACTATCTTGATAACGGGGGCCATGCGATGTTCTTGTTTGATCCGCGCATCGGCAAGGAGCCGGAAACCGGCCTGGAGAAGCTGCTAAAAAATTATGGCATTCGGGTTCACCACAACCTTCTTGCGGATCACCGCTATAACGCCGGAGGAGCAGCCACTGTTATTCAGGTGCTGGGGAATAACTCCCATGAAATCACGGCCGCGAGCACTGAACTGCGGTGTTACCTTGCCGAAGCCCGCTCGCTTGGCATCCGTTCCGGAATTAGTGTCCAGGCTGGCTGGCGGGGGGAGCAGCTCTTGCAGAGCTCCGACCAGGCGCGCGCGCTCAACCTCGAATCCAGACAAAGCGGGCAGGGTCCGTTTGTCTGCGCGGTAGCGGCGGAAGGGCCCCAGAGAGCGCGGATAGTGGTAGTGGGGGATGCTGATCTCTGCGGTAACCTCAACCTTGGCATGGGAAATAACGGGCAGTTCCTGCGCTCTGCGGTGAATTGGCTTTGCAACCGGGAGGATCGGATCTTCATCCCCGAACGGGAAGATGAAGACCGCTCCTTTATCCTTTCCGCCCAGCAACGCCGAGTAGTCTGGTGGGTGGCGCTGGTCGGCTTGCCGCAGATCTTCCTCCTTGCCGGCGTGCTGTCCTGGTGGATGAGAAGGAAATAGCTATGCGTTTAAAAACTACCGTCATCCTTATCCTGATTGCTGCCGGGCTTAGTTTCTTGAACCTGGTAAATGCTTGGCAGCGACAGGTGGAGCTGGAGAAATCCGCTTACGCCGGGCTGCTGATGCCAATCCCCCTCAAAGAGGTGCAGGGATTTACTATTGATTATGGCGACGGGCAAAACCCGGTAGTCTGTCAAAGGATGGAGAAGCGCTGGCAATTGACCAGCCCCATCAACGACCTTGCCGACCGTTACGCCGTTGAAGAGGTGCTGGCGCTGGTCTCATACGGCCGGGCACGACCGGCAAGCAATCTCACCGAGGCTGAGAGCGGGTTCAGTAAAGACTCCGCGACGCTAACCGTTTACAGCCCTGACCTGGCGGCAAAAGTTATCTTCGGAAAACAGGTGCCGGAGGAGAACAGTATCTACGTGCGGACTGAAAAACAACCGGGCGAAATTTTCCTGTTGGATATGGACATGGCCGCCTTTTTAAAGCGCCTCCCCGAAGAATTCCGGGCCATGGATTTGTTTCCAGGCAAGCCGGACAAGGTGCAAACTATCATTCTTGGGGGCGGCTCCGAAGTAAAAACTGGCGGGCAGATTGAACTGGAGCGCACTGCCGGGGGGTGGAGGTTGCGCGCTCCCGGGAGCTGGCAGGCCGATGGGGAGAAGGTGGAAAATCTGCTGCAACGGTATTCCCAGTTGCGCGCGAAACAGGTGCTGGCCGAGGATCTTGAGCAGAAAGAGGATTTCGGCTTCAAGCGTGAGAACTCCGTTGTCCTGACGGTGATCACCGCCAAGGATGAAAGTGAAACCATCATCCTGGCTCCCCCGCTTGCACCGGGCGGTAATGGCGCTGCCATAGTAATTGGGCGCAATGTTATCTTCGAGGTAGCGGACGGCCTGCGGCGCGCGATCGCAACTGCTTCCGTGGACAGCTATCGCCAGAAGCGGCTGGAACCCCTCGCGGATGTCGAGGGGTTTGGAGAAATCCAGGTGGAGGTTTCTGGTACTCTCCTGCGCCTGCTGCGCAGTGAGACTCTCTGGTATGGGGAAACCCCGAGGAAATTCCCGGTTGATTTGGAAGTGTTGAACCAGTTAGTGCTGGAGATAGAGAACCTTACGGCCATAAGCTATATCAATGACCAACCTGAAACCCTGGCCGCGTACGGCCTGCAAAATCCGTGGATCCGCCTGCGGATAATCGATCTTGATGGCAAGGAGTGCATCAACCTTGCCATTGGGCAGAAAGCCGGCCAAAACGGCTATTACGCCTCCCTGGCCGGGCGGTCGGAAATTTTCACATTATCTGAAGATTTTTCCCGCCTTCTCGCCAGACCATGGTATGTTTATCATGCGAGGCAAATTGCATACTTTACCGACTTGAAGCAGCCCTTCGCTTTGAGCATCTGGCATCAGGGTAAAGACCCGCAAGGACCCCCGAGTGTGCGCTATAAACGCCTGCAGGGCCATGCCTGGCAGATGGATCTGCCCGAGACCCTCCCGGTAGATCCGATGGCTCTTTACCGCGGGCCGCTCAGCGATAAAGGGCTGGGCGATCTGCGGGCGGCCAGGTTTGTCGGAACCGCGGCGGAAGGCCTGGCAAAATTTGGTCTTGACCCGCCCCGCCTCCGTGTGGTAGTAGAATACGCCTTATTTAAGGAAGACCTGAGCAAAAAAACCGTCTGTGACCTTGAAATCGGTGATCCGATGGATAATTTTTACTATGCACGCTCAAGAACTTTTGCCGATGATCTAATCTTCGAAGTGGATAAGGCTTTGGTAGAAATGTTGCAGGCGGATTATGCGGAGCGCGAACCGGCAAATTAAATTATTAAGCTTTTTTTATGCTTAACTTTTTGAAACAGGATAGCAACAGTTGCTCTTACATAGCAATTACACCTACGGATAATTGAACCTTAGGAATGATTTTTTTTTAAAGGAGCGTAACCTCAGATGGCAAAAAAGAAAACCGCCTCCAGCAAGAAGAAAGCTGCGAAGAAATCCAGCAAAGCCGTAAAGCGAAAGGCGCCAGCCAAGAAGAAAGCCGTAAAAAAATCCGCCGCCAAGAAAAAAGCTGTTAAGAAGGCTAAGAAGACCAAGAAGGCCGTTAAGAAAATCAAGAAGGCCGCAAAGAAGGCCGTAAAGAAGACTAAGAAGGCGGCCAAGAAATCTTCGAAGGCTACAAGCAAGAAAAAGACAGTAACCAAGAAGAAGGCTGAGAAGGAAGCAAAACCAAAAAAAATCAAGGTTTCAGTTAACTTTGCGCCCAAACGTTCTGCCCGCAAGGCCCCCCCTGGAGTCTTGGTTGACAAGAGTTTGCAAAGTCAACCCTTGCCCGAAGCGGCGGTTGCGCAGGTAGAGCATAAGCTCTCCGCCAAAGACCTGCGGGAGATCAAGGACAAACTCATTGCCAAACGGGAAACCATCCTCATGGAACTGCGCCATCAGATGAAAGACTCGTTGGCGCGCAACAGCGAACAGAAAGCCGACACCCTTGACCGCGCCGCGGATGTCCTGGATGGTAATGTCAGTTTTGAAGTCGCGCTTGCCGGGCACCAGGAATTGGAGGAAATTGAAACTGCGCTTCAGAAAATCGCTGATCACACTTACGGCCGTTGTGAATCCTGCGAAGGCTTTATCAGCAGTTCCAGGTTAACAGTGCTGCCTTCAGCCACCCTGTGTGCAAGTTGTCGCAAGTTGAAAGAGATTAATGGCAGTTCGACCGATGTGGATACGATCTGGGGCTTCCCTTCCGATTCTGATAAATAGGCTTTCCGCTTTCGCTCCGCTGACGGTTCGCCAGTCAAAGCCAGAAGCGGCTATTGGCAAGTGCGGTAGTTGAGGCGACTTAAACGAGCCAAACCTATCTCAAATCCAAGTCCCTTCCGATGCGGGCAAAGGAGCCGGAATGGCTGAAGGTTGCGTTCTTGCTGTGGAATCTTCCGCTCCTGATGGGGGAGGAGCCGCCCTGCTTCGGGATAATTCCCAAATTCTTTATGAAGCTCTTCTCCACGAGGGCATTCGCGGCGGCCAGGGGATAGCGCCGGCAGTCCAGGAATGCCTGCAGGAATCCAAAAAACTTGCTCTTCCCCTGCTGGGGCTGGCTGTGGATATCGGCCCGGGCTCATATACGGGGCTGCGGGTCGGGGTGATCTTCACCAAGGCCTTTGCTTTTGGCAGGAATCTGCCGCTTTGCGGGATCCACTCCCTTGACGCCATCGCCTGGCAAGAACGCCTCTGTGCGAAGGTCATGGTTGTCATTACCGAAGCCAGAAAAAATGAGCTGTATGTGGCGGTTTATGATTGCACCGACACTTCCGCTTCCCGCCGGAAAGAAATCCAGGCGCTCTCCCCGGAAGAAATTATCCCTCTAATCGCAGAGTTGCCGGCAGGGGCAATGGTAATTGGCAGCGGCTTGAAGCAGTTGGAGCAGGATAAGCTCATAGCAGCCGCTCCCCAGGTGCGCTTGGGAGAGCCCCTGCGCGCACCCTCGCCCCGGGCAATTGCCGAGTTGGGTTTAAGGAGCCTGATGAAAAATCCCCAAGGTGAGCCTGTCCAGGAATTGCAGCCTGTCTATCCGCGCCGTAAAGATGTCAGCATGCCGATCCTGGGCGAAGCCGTGGAGAAATATGATGAGTGAGTTGCAAGGCCAAACCAGCATCGGGCACCGCATCTTCAAAGCCAGCCTGGTAATCTTTCTCGCGCATATCATTTTCCGCCTTTCTAGCCTGGTGCAATACAAAATCGCAGGTCATTACTGTGATCCGCTTACGCGGGATATTTTTATGTTCACCTTCAAGTCTGTGCTCATCACCTTTTACCTGATTGGTGAGGAAAGCTTGGGCCCGGCTTTCCTGCCGGTTTTGATGGAAGAAAAGGACAAGCGCGACGCCCGTTCTGCCTGGCGTTTTGCCGGGACAGTGCTATCGGTGCAGTCAATTCTGCTCTTCCTGGTGGTTGTCCTGGTGATGCTCTTCCCTGAATCGGTGGTGCGCCTCTTTACTAACTGGGAATCAACTTCCGCACCGGAGGAATATTTGAAACAAGCGCCAGGATTTGTGCGTTGGATGATTCCCGGTCTCTTTGCCCTCTCCATTGGTTCTACCACTTATCTGTTGTTAAATAGCTATAAACGTTTTTTCCTGGCGGCTTTTGGTGATGCGTCGGTGAAATTTGCAATCATTATCGCGATTATTCTCGGAGGGTTTAATGGTAATGACTGGATGTTCTGGCTCTGTCTCGGGGTTGTTGCCGGCAGCCTGGCAAAGGTCGTAACCCACCTGTTGGGCTTGCGCCGGGAAGTGCTAATGCTACGTCCCAACCTAGCGGTCAACTCTCCGCAGTTCCGCCATCTGTTGCTGCTGATGGCTCCCTTGATTGTCGGGATCCTCTTTGCCAAGGTCAGGGATGTCTTTAATGATGCCTGGGTAATGTCCTACACGGCGGAAGAAGGTTTACTATCTGCCCATAGCTTTGGCAAGGCTATCTTCAGTACGGTCGGTTGGTTGGTGCCGTACTCTGCCAGTATTGCCATGTTCCCCTTCTTCTGCGAGTTGGTAGATCGCGACAACCGCAAAGAGCTGGCGCGTCTGGTTACGACCGGTAGTCATATTATCTGGGTGCTGGTAGTGCCGATTGCCGCGCTGACGGTGGCGCTCTCCTTCCCCATTACCCGATTGTTGTTCCAGGGAGGACAATTCAATATTGTCGCCTGTGAGCAGGCCGCAACCGCCAATGCCTTCTATACCATGGTATTACCCTTCTTCGCGCTGGAATATGTCTTCATGCAGGCCTTCTTCAGCAACCGCAAGATGATTACCCCGACTCTGCTGGGTCTCGGTTTTTCAACGTTAGCGATGGTGATCAGCTATGTTGGCGTAGTGAAATATGGCCTGCGCGGGGTTGACGCCATTGCCACGGTGGCCTTCGCTTATACTATCAGCCGCACCCTGAAGACCATCTCTCTGGCGCTCCTGGCCAAACGTTTCATGGAGGACCTTAATATTCCTGCTGCCTTCTCCTTCAGCTTCCGGATGCTGGTTGCCGGACTCTTTGCAGGAGGGAGCGCCTTTGGCGTGCGCAAGCTGTATGAGGGGTGGGTCGATGTGACATCCGGAGAAACCATGTCTGAGATCTGGCAGGTAGTAGCCCCCTGCCTGGTGCTGGCCGGAATTATCGGCCTGGGCGTATACCTGCTTGCACTACACTTGCTCTGTCGGGAAGAATGGAACCAGACTGTGAGCTGGACCAAGGCTAAACTGGCTGCGCGGCGGAATAATAATCTTGTATAAAATGCTTCCCCAATATTTTTTTATAAAATCATTTCTATTACAAGTCATTGTAAATATTATTGTTAAGCTGACATAGCAACGGTAAAGATCTCACTTTCATATCATGTTTTTTTGTTTTCGCTTGACTATTTACGCTTTTTAGTGTATATTGTCTATGGTGGTGCACTGTCTCTGAGTGCGCCGGCACAGGTTATTTACGGGTAGAA
>JAFGNG010000160.1 GCA_016927125.1 Planctomycetota bacterium
AAGTATATCCCCCCTGTTACTTCGGTGGCAGGGCGCGAAGCCGCTTTCGGGCGGCTTCTGCTTTTTTAGAAAGGCTGGCTCCCATTTTGAAAAGAACAATTGTATATGTTGATGGATTCAACTTATATTACGGATGCCTTCGCAATACACCCTACCGATGGTTAGATTTAAGTAAACTTTGCAATTTTCTCCTGCCCTCCAATGACATAATTGAAATCAAATATTTCACGGCTCGTGTAAAACCTCATTTGAAAGATAAAAAATCTCATATACGCCAGAAAGCTTATTTGCGTGCTTTGGAAACAATACCAAATATAAAAATTATTTACGGCCATTTTCTTCGAAAGCCTGTTCGAATGCCTTTATCTGAAAACACAAAAGGCAAGACTGAATATGTAAAGGTAATAAAGACAGAAGAGAAAGGATCGGATGTTAACCTGGCTGTCCACCTTCTTAACGACGCTCATTTGGATTTATTCGATGTGGGAGTGATAATCTCTAATGATAGTGATCTCTATACAGCCTTGGAATTTGCTGGAAATCTTGGGAAGATTATTGGAATACTGAATCCACATCCGATTCCTAGTCAAAAACTTAAATCAGGGAAGTTCTCTTTCTATAAGCCAATCCGAGAAGGGGTGTTAAAAGTGAGTCAATTCCCAGAGACATTAAAAGATAAAATCGGGAAATTTTCGAAACCTGAAGGATGGTAAGAACTCTTTGATCAAATCGAAGCCCCAAATATCAAAATTCACACCCCCTCTGCGCTCTTATACACTTCCTCGAGGTTCGCGATCTGGTCGCGGACGCGGAAGCGTTCAGCAGTGTCGAGCTTGTCGATGAAGAGGATGCCGTCGAGGTGGTCAATCTCGTGCTGGAAGGCGCGCGCGGCCAGCCCGTCGGCGGAGATCTCAAGCTCCTCGCCGTCCAGGTTCTGCGCGATCACCTCCACATGCTCCGCCCGCTCTACCTCCGCGGTGATGCCGGGCACGCTCAGACAGCCCTCATCAGCCAGGCTCTTGCCACTGCGGAGGGTGATCTCTGGATTGACGTAACACTCGGGCTGGTTACGATCCCGTGAGGTGTCAATTACGATAACTCTTTTGTTGATACCGATTTGCGGCGCAGCAAGCCCAACCCCGCCTTCATCATACATGGTGTCCAACATATTCTCCGCCAGGATGCGGATCTCTTCATCAATTACATCCACCGGCGTAGAGACGTTGCGCAGCAGGGGATCGGGATAGACAGTCTTTTCTAAAACCATTGTAGTTCGCCTTTATGGATTCACTTATGCAGCTTGGTCAAAACCAGCAAAATCTTGGTGTTCTGTTAGTATAATAACCCCCAGACCCGCAAACTTCAACTCTTTTTTGATTGACTTGCAGTGCCCAGCAGCCTATCATTCCAACTTTTAGTAGAGCCGTAAGGCTTGGAAAGCCCCTTTTCAAGCTAAATTTGCTATTTATGATGTAATATTGCCGGATAAACAATACCACAGCGTTTTGCCGGAAATGCAAATCCTGGCAGATTGGATCTAATTTTAAATTTCCATATAGTTTTATGGGTTTATTGAGAATTGGCGCAAGCAAGAAAGGCTTCAAGATGGCTGTAGATGTAAGCAAGCTCCTCCAGAAGGCACACAGTGCTATGGAACGTCGAAATTATGATCTTGCGATTTACAGCTACAAGCAGGCCCTGGTACACCAGCCAAACAATATTGACGCCCGTACCAAGATGCGTATTGCCCAACTCAAGAAGTTCTCTGAGAAGGGTGACAACATGTTTGTGGGCGTGCTGGCCGCACTCCTGCCGCTGGTAAAGGCCTATTTCTTCTCACTTACCGGCAAGCATGAAGCCGCGGTCCTCGCCGCCGAGGATGCCCTGAGCGCCAACCCGAAATTTGTCCCCTCCATGAAGATCCTTACCTCCGCCGCCATGAAACTTGGCTGGTACGAGGTCGCTGCCTGGCAGATGAACGAAATCCTGACCAAGCATAACGAGGAGGATGTGGATATCATGCGCAAGCTGGTGGAGGCGCTGCGCCACCTGGAACGCATTGATGAGGCGATTGAGCTTTGCGACAAGATCCGGGAAATCAAGCCGGATGTCGATGTCGATAGCATTGTCCGCGAGCTTGCCGCCACCCAGACCGCGACGATCTACGCCGAAGGGGCCAGGAAGGGCGCGCACACCATTATCAAGGACGATGATGAGCGGCGGGAACTGGAGGCGAACAGCCAGATTGCCCGTACCGACGAGGCTCGCGCTCTCAAGGCCCAGTCATTCCAACGGCAACTTGCAGAGCGCCCCGATGATTACCGGTTGCTCTTGCGAATCGGGGATGAGTACTATGATTTTGAGGACTTCGAGGCTACCGGTTATCCCAAGGCCAAGGAGAGTTATCTCAAGGCACAGCAGATTATGCCCAGCGACAATACCATCAAGGCAAAACTCGGCACCCTTGAAATCAAACTCCTGACCAATAAGGTCAAGAAACTTAAACAGGCTGCGGACGCGGGCGGGGAGGCGGAGAAGGCCAAACTCAAGGAGGCTTACATCGAGCTCAAACGCTTTGAGATCAAGGAGTACGAGGAGAGGGTCAGGAACCAGCCCTTGCTTGCCGAAAACCACCATAAGCTTGGGAAACTCTATGTTGAGGCCAAGCAGTACGACAAGGCGATTTCTGAATTCCAGCAGTCCTGCCGGGATCCGAAATACGCAATTGACGCCTATACCTCGATGGGCCAATGCTTTATAGCGAAAAAACAGGCCGACCTCGGGATTGACATGCTGCGCAAAGCAATGGCTGGGGAAGAGATCTTCAGCAAGATCCGTGAAACGGTCTATTTTCTCGGGGTTGCGCTGGAGGAAACTGGCCAACTCGAAGAGGCGCTCAAGCAATATACCCGGATTTTTGAAGAAGATATTAATTATAAAGATATCAGCAATCGCGTTAACAACCTGAGAGATCGGCTTAAAAAAGAAGGATAATCAGGTTTTTTAGCGAAAACGGGGAATTGCCTCTTGAAATCTTCCCGGTTTGACGTTATGCTTATCCGCTCGTAAATCGAGATCTAATCTTGTTTGCAAGATAATGCTTTAGGAGAAATATAGACTTATGGCTCATTCTTTATCAGCAAAGAAACGTATTCGCCAAAATGAAAAAAACCGCCTGCGCAACCGCGTTCGCAAGGAAAAGCTCAAGAAGGCTCTCCGCGGATTTGATGAAGCACTCAAGGGCGATGACAAGCAGGTGGCAACCGAAGAACTTAAAAAAGTCCAGAAAGCTCTCGATAAGGCTAAGACCAAGGGCATTCTGCATCGCCGCAATGTTGATCGTCGCAAGGCGCGCCTGGCCAAGGCTGTCAACCGTACGCTGGCCGAAACCACTCCGGGCGAGTAAATATATCCATTTTGCAATTCCCAGCAATGCCAGCGTTTCGCTGATGCTGCCCGCATTGTCTGGGGCAGGCCTTTCAAAGTTCCCCTGGCAATTGCCCTGAGCATCCGGCCGGGCATGGCAATATGGAGGCGCTAACCATGGCTGTGCCGATTCGGATTCTTGCCCGCAGGGCCCGCGCCGGCGACCACAAAGCCGCCCTCGAAGCTGCCGGGCACAAAGAGGCTGACGCTACCCTTCTGGAAGAACTCTCCCATCAGGATTATCCCGATACCCGCATGGCGGTC
>JAFGNG010000161.1 GCA_016927125.1 Planctomycetota bacterium
GGTTATAGGTTACGGCGGCAAGATGGAGAAGGGTTACCAAGCGCTCCCATTCCCGCTCATCAGCTTTTTCTACATGATCCTCCCCGGGAAGACGCGGTGAGAGCCTGGATTCTTCCGGGGTGAGCCCGGTAATAGTGAAATCACTCTTTACAATCCGCTCCAGCCATTTTGCGCAGATATCGCGGATCTTCGTCTGGCTTTCAATCCGGATAGTGGGGGAATGGCAGGCACGGTAGAGGGCGTGGGCATAATGGATATGGTCAACCATGGAGGTTGCGGGATAAAATCCCCGGCCGTCCGGGGTAAGCCCCCGCACGAACTGATTGCGCGGGCCGGCAGTGCCGATACGGATTAAGCCAGCCACCAGCCGGTCCATGATGCGGTCTTCCTCAGGGCGGGCAATCCCGAGCTCCAGCCGGGTCAGGTAGCCGTCCAAGAGCAAGGAAGTATTGGCAGTGCAATTAGTCATGCCAGTGCCAATCCCAGCGGCGTTGGGCATACCTTCGCGCACCTCCTTGACATTCGGCAGGGTGGAGCGGGGAAAATCCCTCGGCGGCGAGGCGTAATCATAAGTTATGCCGAGCTTGCGGAAGATGAAGTTATGCTCAAGATGCCCCAGGCCCTTGGAGACAAAGTCCTGCAGCCGGAGTGCCGAGTCCTCAGGCACGGATTTTTCCACGCTTTCAGCCATCTCCGGACCGGGCGTCTCCGGCGCGGGATTGGGCAACTCGGGATTTTGCTCAAAGGAATCAAACATACTTCTCTCCAACAGCATAATTACAGCTTTGCAAGGCTCTGCATCCTAACGCATGCAGGCGCGGATGGGAAGAAAAAACCGCTTAAAAAGGAGATGAGAGTAGCGGGGAAGGCGTTATTTCCCGAGCCAGAGGCGGGAAGCAAGGGGTTGGGGCAGGCCAGCTTCAGTGATTTTCTTAGCGGCCGCGGCAATATCATAATCCACCCGGCAGATCCGTACCTCGGCCTTGGTAGTGTCGTAAATCGCATAAGCGGCCTGGGGGCGTTCATCCCGGGGCTGGCCCACGGAGCCGATATTGACAATGGTCTTGACCGCTGGGTCAATATCAATGATTTCATCAATGGTATAGTAAATCGGGTCGGTATTGAAGAAGGCCAGCGGCACATGGCTGTGCCCGCAGAAGCAGAGGTGCTTATCCATCAGGCGGAAGGTAAACTCCGCGTGGCGGATGGTCTGGATATAATTAAACAACTCCGGCGAGGGCAGCGAGCCATGCACCAGGGTAAAGGCGTCGCAGTATTCGATAAAGGAGAGGGAGCAGAGCCATTCCTTGGATTCATGCGAGAGGTGCTTGCCGGTCCAGAAAGCGGCGGTGCGGGCGTAAGGGTTGAAGCAGGAGACGTCCAAGTGGCCGATAGCGGCGTGGTCGTGGTTGCCGACGACGGTAAGGCAACCGAGTTTGCGCACAATCTGCACGCATTCCTCAGGATTGGCTCCGTAGCCGACAATATCCCCGAGGCAGATGACCTCGTCCACGCCTTTATGCAGAAAATCATCCACCACCGCCTGCAAGGCTTCGAGGTTGCCGTGGATGTCGCCGAAGAGTGCATAACGCATAAATCGCTCCCGGTTGTCATTTCAAGTTCTTAGGATTATCGCATAAAAGTATAAAAGATCCAAACCAGTTATAAAAAATTTTACAATTATTTTAATAACGCACTCCAAAGGCCTGGAAAGCATTGGTAACCGGGCAGGTTTGGCCGGTTTCCTTGCGGATATGTCTCCCCATGGCGGAGCGCAGTTCTCCCAGAAAGGCATCGAGCTCAGCAGCTTCCCCTTCCGCCATGAGCTCCACGCTGCCGTCGGGGAGGTTGCGGACATAGCCGGTGACGGCGTAGCCGCCCGCAATCCGGCAGGCAGTCCAGCGGAATCCCACGCCCTGCACCTGCCCGGAATAGTGGAGATTGCGGCATTCCCTTGCCATGGCTTTCTTCCTCAGCTCGTTAGAGCAAAAAAATTACGGCAGCATCGAGGGAGAGACCAGTCCGCGCAGCACCCCGCCGCCGCGCGCCGGGCTTTCCAGAATGAAGGCGGCGCAGGCGCCCTTCTTCATCAAGAAGTTTTCCACATCCTCCAAGCCGAGAAGATATGCGCAGAGCCGCCCGAGGTCGGGCTGATGGCCGACCAGGATAATACAGGGCTCCTCGCTATTTTCACGAAGTAAGCCGCAGGCATCTTCCGGTTGCATGCCGCAGGCAAGGGTCTGGTCCTGGTCAACCGCTTCCGGCGCAAGCTCCTTGGCGAGTTTCTGCGCGGTTTCCACCGCGCGCGGCAGGGGACTGGTGATAATACGGATGGGTTTCACTTCAATAGCAGCAAGGTACTTGGCCAGGCGTTCAATCTGCTGGGTGCCTTTCTCCGTTAAATGGCCGTCGCTCCCGCGTTCCGCATCGCCGTGGCGCACAATAAAGAGTTGCATAGATGGTTCCTCCATGAAGTTAAACCAGTTTTATTCTACCAAATCTTCCCGCTCGACTTTGAAAATTCGATCAGCGTCTTTATCAAGAAAAGTAAAGCTGTTATGCCGATGGGATTTTTTTCCGCCATCATCAATCCGGTCCCAGGCAACACTGTAAATCAGATAACCCTTCGGAGTGGGTTTATATCTGATCGGTTTACCATCGAAGGGATCAAGGGGCACTTCCGACAGGAATTCAGGCACTAAATCTGGCAGCGAATCTGGCAGCCGGTTATGCTTCAAATTATAACGCTCTACCGCAATCACTACCTGGGCGATTCTCCGCCCTGCTATTTGAACAATATCATCCCTGACCATGCCATGGGTATTTATTGACCAAATATACTCAGAGAGCAGTGAAAAAAAAGAAGCGGACGGTGGCATCTTTGGCGGCGGTCCAACCGCGTCCAACCTTGCTTCCGGCGGCAGTTTTGTTATCCTGATAGCTTCATCCATTTGATCAAGGTAAGTATTAAATTCAAGTTGCAACAAACCGCCAGCACGGTAAAGGGCGGAGACAACTTCTTCAGAGCCATCAAAATTCATCAACCAGTGAGACATAAATCTTGATTTTAATAATTCTTTGATTAGGTCCGGTGATTCCTGGAAGCCTAGAATGAAGTCACAGGTGTCTGCCCGGCTGCCAAGCAAGGCCCGCAGCATCGCCTCGCTTTCTCCTTCAGGAGCGAGCATCCTGCTTAAGGCTTCCAAATCCGGTTCGGCTAAAGCAACTCGGTTCAAAGTTTCCTCCAGGGCAACCAGCATCACTTCATCCAGGGAATAACGGGAACCCTGAATATCTCGCAAAGGGATGTTTCTTAATGAACGGCTGAGCGCGTAAGCTGCCTGGATTGCCCGCGCGGCTTTTTCCGAATCTCCTTCTTCTGCGTAACGCAAGGCATCCAGGGCCAGGAGGGAAGCCGACTCCCGGGCGCCACTAATTCCTCTATAATAGCTATAATTTCTTGATTCAATGGGGTAGCGGCTTCCAGGTTTTTCCGCTGCTTCATAGAACAACTTAAGGGCAGCCGCGTTGTCTGCCAGGTATCCATCCATAATCGCTTTGATTTCAGGAGGGAAGGGATTACCTGCTGGCGGATACTCGCTTTGTTCGAAAAAACGGATCTTTTCCCATTCTTCAAAATGCTTATCATTCCGCCAACTCACCTGGACACGAAACGCCTGCTCATAAATCTCCGCCGCGTTCTCCCCTGGCGGCGTGGCAGGATACCAGGCGTTCAGCTCCGCAAAGCTTGCCGGGTAGCCCTGGGCGCGAATCGCTTCTAGCCGCTTTTCAATCTGGCCGGAAAGACTCAGGCGGAAACATAAAAATCCAATTAAGAGAACCAGCAGCACTCCCAGCGGGATCATCCACCAGTGGAAGTAGCCCTTGTCTTCCTTGTCATGTTCATCTGGCATAACTTCCCCTTAGATTATTTTTCCTGAGCAGTCCTCTCGATCGAGAGGGTAAGGTCAGCGCCGACATCCCAGGGACGTAAGCTTCCAATTTTTTTATAATCAAGCCCGCCATTATCAGCCTGGTCCTGGCCAATACTGTAGACCATGTAGCCCTTAGCCAGCAGTTTATACCTTAACAACTTGCCGTCAAAGGGATCGAGCGGGATTTCAGGAAGGAACTCCGGTTTTAAGTCAGATAATGAATCCGGCAGCTTGCCATGCCGCAAGCGGTAACGTTCCACCGCCAAGGCGGCCTGGACGAGGCGCATATTGGCAATATGTTGAAGCTCGCGGGTGAAGACACCGGTAATCGACGGTAGCATCATGCGGCTTATAACCAAGTGTGATGGAATATTTGACAACTTGGCTTTCAGAGTCTTAGCGGCTGCCAGCCTTTCCTCAGCAGGTAATTCCGCAATCGCAAAATAATCGATCATCATCTCGAGATAGAATTTCATGTCAGCCTGTGATGTTCCGCTAAAGCTATATAAAAGAGCGCACGCTGAGATAATGATATCGCTCTTTTTTATTCCTCTAATATTACTATGGCCTTTAATTATATCCACTGCTCCAAGAGGAGAATTATGAACACTTTCAAAGACATCATATATTGAAGACTGCTCGCCGAACAAGCCATGCAGCATGGCTTTGGGGTCGGCTTCCTGCTCGAACATGCTTCCTAATGATTTCAACTGTGCTTCATCAAGCGGGATGCGGTTCAGGACTTCTTCAATCGATTTAAAGGTATATTCGTCACTGGCGAAGCGCACCAGTTGGCTGACGAGCAATGGTTCCCTGCGAAGCGATCTCCCGAGCGCCACTCCGGCATGGACTGCCCGCGCGGCTTTCTCCCCATCTTTTTCCAAGGTATAACGCAGGGCATCCAGCGCGAGCAGACCGCTGCCATCGCGCACGGGCTTAAGATGAGATACTAAAGTACTGGCGCCCTCGGTCAGATCAATCGGGTAACGGCAGGCAGGCATCTTAGCGGCTGCGTAAAGGAGATCCAGCATCTCTTTATTGTCTTCCAGGAATTCATCCAGCCAGCCCTTATGTTCATCGGGATAGGGGATACTTCTGTCAAGATATTCCCAATTCATGAAATAAGAGATCTGCGCTTTCTTCTCCCGGTACTCTTCCGTGTCCCAATCCACATAAACGGAAAACGCCTGCAGGTAGAGTTCAGCCGCGTTCTCTCCCGGCGGCGGGGTGGAATACCAAGCATTAACTTCTTCCGGGGTTATGGGGTAGCCCTGGGCGTGGAGGCTATCTATAATTGCCTGGTTCTGCTGGGAAAAGCTGGCACGAAAGCCAAGCGCCGCAAGCACCACGATAAAAAGCAAAAACAGCGGAAGCATCCACCACCAGCGGGAAAAGCCCTTGGATTCCTGTTCTTGTTCCTGATCGTCAGCCATTTTTTTATCCTTAATTAATGCCCTTATTATTTTACCAGGTCTGCCCGCTCGACAGTGAAGGTGATGTCGACACCGTCACTGCTGCGTGAAAGTTCTTCATTTCTCCGGTAATCATACCCGCCATCATCGGTCTGGTCACGGCCAATACTGTAAACGATAAACCCTTTGTCCAATAGCTTATACTTCAACGGCTTGGCATCGAAAGGATCGAGAGAGATTACAGAAAGAAAGTCAGGAGTAACCTCGGTTAATTCTTTGGGGAGCCTGTTGTATTTCAGTTGGTAGAGTTCAATAGCTATTACTACCTGTGCGATTCGCATGCGGGCGATATGTTCAAGAACATTACGAATTGAGCATTCCAAAGAATAACAGCTATCTTTTGCAAAATAAGCATATCCAGGGAGGCTCTGCCAATAAGCTCTTAAATTGGCAAGCTCACTAATTCGTTTTTCAACTGGTAATTTAGCAACCTTGATCGCCTGGCTGGCAAAATCAAGATAGCAACTTAGATCCAATAAAGCGGCACCGCTATAGCTGTAGGAATAAACCGCCAGGGTTTCAAGGTAAGGATTTCTGATAACATAGAAGGGAGTAAAATCACTTCTGAAAAGCCCTTCCCTTGCATCCTCTGGTGAATCATGCACATAGTTGAAATAATAATGCATGCCATAGATTTCATTCGTTATGGCAATAAGTAATGCTTTGTTATCTGGTTCAATGATTAAATTATCATTCAAGGCGACAAGTTGGGATTCAGCGAAGAGGGTTCGATCAAGAGCGTGTTCAAAAGCATCTAAGATAGGATAATAGTTAATAATAAATCGAAAGTAGTTCATGCTAAATGGTTTACTTAGAAGAGGGCGGTTGACCGCACTCGCAGCAATAAGTGCATTTACCACCGCTTCTGATTCCCCATCTTCCGCGTGAATAACAGCATCCAGGGCAAGCAGGTTTAACGCATCAAACACATTTACAGAATCATCCAGATAAAACCAAGCATCAGAAAAATCAACCGGATAGCGACATTCGGGTTTTTCCGCTGCCTGGTATAAAAGCTTTAAGGCCTCTTTGTTTTCAGTGAGGAATTCAACTATGACTTCCCGCATTTCCTCCGGGATGGGCTTGGCATTTAAGGGGAGTTTTGCAGAACCTGCGAAAGGAAGGTTATCAAGTTGTTTGCTTTTATTTTCATCATCATACCAGTCCACCAGAGCGTCAAAGGCTTGTTGATAAATTTCAGCAGCATTATCTTTCAGGGGAGGGGTATTATACCACTCTTCCCATTCTGCCAAGGTTGTCAGATAGCCCTGGGCGCGGAAGGCTGCCATGCGCTCTTCAACCTGGCTGGCCGCGATCATACGCAACATTGCAATCGCAAAGGCAAAGATAATAACAAAACCCAGCGGAATCATCCACCAGCGGAAGATTTTAATAGGTTCACGATCTTGCTTGCCCAACATAACGGCCCTTTATTGCTGCTTTATCCCCCGGTCGGCCCTCCAGCGATCTTGGCGAGGATCTCCAGGCCGCGCTCAATGGTGTCATCCTCCGCCGCATAGGAGATGCGGAAGTGGGTGTCCTGCTCGGAGAAGGTGCTGCCCGGGATAATCAAGAGCTTATTGCGGATGGCTTCGGTGACGAATTCCATGTCTGTCCCCCACGGCGCCTTGGGGAAGACGTAGAAGGCCCCTTCGGGGCGGGTGACTTCATAGCCGGCATCCACCAGGCCGGTGTAGATGCGGTCGCGCTTCTGCTTGTAATCGGCAATCGCCTCGGTCATGCGGGTGCCCATCACCTTTGCCGCCGCGACTTGTGCGAAGGAGGGCGCGCAGACATAGGTAAACTGCTGGAGCTTGGTCATGGCCGCGATTAGCTCGCTCGGCCCGGCAACATAACCCAAACGCCAGCCGGTCATGGCATGGCTCTTGGAGAAGCCGCCCATGATCATGGTATTTTCATAGTAATCCGCGATGGAGACAGCCGGCGCGTCGTAGGCGTAGTCGGTATAGATCTCATCGCTGATTACCAGCAGGTTATGCTTGCGCGCGACCTCGGTAAGGCCTTTCAGTTCCTCTTCAGTATAGATCACCCCGGTGGGGTTGCAGGGGCTGGAGAGGACAATCGCCTTGGTGCGGGGCGTGACGCAGGCCGCGATCCTGTCGGGGTCCAGGCGGAAGTCGGGATAGGTGTTGAAGTAAACCGGTTTCCCGCCGCAGAGGAGCGTGAGCTGTTTGTATGAGACAAAGTAGGGATCGCTCGTGATAATCTCATCGCCAGGGTTGAGAAGCGCAAGGAACGCCAGGGTCAGCCCGCCGGAAACGCCGCAGACTACCAAGAGTTGCTCTTCCTGATAACGCCTCTGGGGGAGGTAGTCTATCAGCGCCGCGCGTAGCTCCGGCCCGCCCTGGGTCTGGGTATAGGCGTTCTTGCCGGCGCGGATGGCTTCCACCGCGGCTTCCTTGGCTTCGTCAGGCACATCGAAATGGGGTTGGCCGATAGAGAGATTGACGGGATTGTCAATGCTGCGGGCAAGATCAAAGACCTTGCGCACGCCGCTGGCTTCCATCATTCCCACCCGGTCGGAGAGGGGGGGCAACTGAGACGCACACATACTGGATTCCTTTCGCATGTAAGAGCCAGGGTAATGGTATAGTTATAACAGACCTGCGGAAAAAAACAATGCGGCGGAAATTAATCTCCGCCGCAGTGCATGGTTTTGCTAATAATTCAAGTTTACAAAGGAATCGCCAATTAGGCACCATTCCCCTTGGCTTCCGCAGCGGCGGCTTCTTCCGCAGCTTTCTCTTCCTTCTTGGCTTTCTTCTTCTTCCCGCCGACTTTTATGGAAAGAACCTTGGGAATACCAAAAATCGACTCTTCTTCATCATTCCAACGCTTTTCTTTTTCCAGCCGATCCAGCCGCTCGGTGCGGGTAAGAACATTGCGGTGGCGGATCAGGCCGCTGTTGCCTTTCAGACTTTTGTGCAGGCTCATGCTTTCTAACTCCTTGTAAAGATAGTGCCATCCTCAGTCAAGGGGGCGTTATTTAAGGCTTAAGGATATATCACGAAACTGGGCCTTTGTCCAGAATTTATTCAAAAACGGTATAAAGAAATTAAACAGGCCAAAGCCGTGCAGATTCACAAAAGCAGGGATTTATGCGGAGTTTTACGGATTATTTCTTCTTGGAAGCACGTTTTTTACGCGCGGATTCTTTTGCCGCGGCGGACACTTCATCCGGCGGGCGGTGACGGAAAATGACCGGGCTGCCCTGGGGAACTTCCAGGTGGCGGGCGGTTGCCGGGCTGTTGGCGTGCATAAAGAAATAAATTTCGCGTTCGGCCTGGTAGAGCGACTGGTAATTGGCTTCGCCCTTGGCAATGACCACGTCCGCCTTGGCGAAATGCTCGCGCAGCTCATTTGAGGTTTTTTCCAGCCAGAGGCCCAGCATGGGCGCGCCGGGGTCAAGGATCTCGACATTCTCAATTTTATCCAGACCCATTTTGCAGGCTTCCTCGACGGTGACATCGGTAAGGATGGGCTGATGCCTGGGTACGACCACGACCTTGCGGCTTTGTGCCAGCTCTGTGATCAGAAGCTGGTCAAGCATGACCTCGCCGGAATTATTAAGGAGGTACAAAACACTCTCCGCCCGGTTCAACACCCGGCAGAGGTTCTCGCTGTCATCACGCGCCAGCGGTTCGGCCTGGGCCTGGGACAGGGCCGCCTCGGCCGTGTCGCGGTCGTGAATCCCAATTCCAACCACAGTACCGGCAAGAACCAGCCGCAGGATCGTCCCCAGACGGTCTTTCGATTCTGCCAGCGCCTGGCGGAACTCTTCCAGGAGCGCGCCGACCGCCTTATTGCAGCGGGCTTTTTCATTCTCATAAGGATCCTTCACCCCCAGCGCCTTGTAAGCGGTGGCGAGAGAGGCAAAGATGATCTCCGGTTCGCTCTTGTCCAGGTCGGTTTCTTCGGCAAGATCGGCCAGCGTCCGCAGCAGTACCTTACGATGGATCCATTCATCCTCGGTTACCATCCTCGCGGTAGCCAGGACCTGGGAAAGCGCGTAGGGTATGCAGTCAGGGGCAGCTTGCATCAGGATAACCTTGTCTATTTGAAAATAAATGCCGCTGGGTTTTTTAAAGCCTCAGGCGATTTTTTTCAACCAGTAAAAATTAAACCCTGGTTTTTTCAATAATCCACCGCCCGCCCGAGTTTTTCAAATTCCTCGAGATGGGAGCCTTCGTAAGGGTATTGGCCATAGCCGGTGGTGGTGCGAGGGCCAGGCAGCTTTCTGAAAGCGTCCTGCACCTTTTTGATTTGCGGATCAGTTCGGTTTTTAAAGGGACCGACAACCACAAAGTAGACCTTGCCGTCAGAGAGGATATGCGCCTCCAGCCCGGTCTCCGCTAGCACCGCCTGGTTCCGGGCGTATGCCAGGGTGTCCTTGGCTTTATTCCAGTCGGCCTGGTTGCTCATATTGAAGCTGATGAGCGTAAGCACCAGGGTATCGGCAGGCCAGAGTAGTGCACCACTTCTCTCTTCCCTGACCTCTTCATCGAGCATGGCGCTGCCTTCGTAGATTTCGCCCCGCTCCTCCTCCTGGATTCTGATGCGTAGGCGGTTGCCCTCATCCTTGATGCCAGCACGGTACCCGAGGTAAGCGGCGGTGCCCAGCATGATCAACACCACCAGCAAGGCTGCTAGGCCGGTATTGAAGTCAATGATAAGCTCCCCCCTCTTGATCTCCTCAAGGGGCGGCTCCGCTAATTCGCGGGTTTCCTGGATGGGAGTGCTTCCCTGGGAGGTGATGACGGAAGACTCTTCCCGCCAGGCGGCGGATTCCATCTCGCCGGGCAGCGTCCGCGAGTCCGACTCCTGCGAATAGGCCTTGCTTTTTGCCGCCAGGATTTCGTACAACTCCCGTTTTCTGCCCGCCATGGCCTATCCTCCGAACCAGGATTGGATCCAGGAATAATACACGTCAAAGGTCGTCAGCAGGAGCATCAAGCCCATCAAGAAAATAAAACCCGCATACTGGGCGTACTCACGCACCCTGGCGCTGGGCCGCGAACCCTTGACCAGTTCCACCAACAGGAAGATCAAATATCCTCCATCCAGAACCGGGATAGGGAGAATATTAAGCACAGCTAAATTTAAGCTGATTAGGGCGGCAATATCAAGCAATCTGCCGAAGCCGGCTTCGGCAGAGGCATACATAACCTTGAAGATCAGGATGGGCCCGCCGGTAGCGGTGAGAGAGAAGTCGCCCCCAATCAGCTTGCCGAGAAAGCGGAAGATGGTGGTGGTCTTCTCCCAGGTAAGCGGCAAAGCGCTTCGGCACGCGGCCAGGAAGCTGGGGGATTTATCAATAAAGATATTGGCTTTTGGCAGGATGCCGATGGTTCCATAGAGCCCTGCTTCCTTGGGAGCGGCCAGCACCTTCGGCGGAGTGGCAAAAGTTTCTTCCCGCTCGGAAAGTTCCCCCTCGCGCTGCCAGGTAAGGGTGGTTTTCTGCAAATCATTCGAAATGGTAAAACCGGTTAAAGTATCAGCCGGGCCGAGTGCAAGCTGTTCCGCTGCGCTACCCGGCTCCACCCCGTAGATCCTGGGTGTTGCCTGAATAATCCCGATGCGCGGAACCCCGATCGCCGGTTCGACCTTTGGTTTTACTAACAGGCGCAGTTCTTCTGGCTCGGTATCGCGCTGAACAATAATGGTGACGGGTTTGACCGCTAAGGTGTTGAGAAGTTCAGGGATAGTTTTGCCCTGGGCAAGGCTTTCGCCATTGATGGCGGTAATTATATCCCCGGCCTGCAGGAGTCCTTCGGCAGGTCCGCCGGACAGCACCTCGGAGACTACTGGTTTACCTTGCGGAGACTCCGGCTGGAGCAGCACGCCCAGGAAGTTATCCTTCCCCAGCGGTATCCGCAGATCCGCGGTCATGGCGCGGGGCGTTATGGCGAGCTCAAGGGGTTCCTCAGCACGGCTGACCGTCAAGGCAACCTCCTGAAAGGCAGCTGGCTTGATCTGCTCCGAGAGGGGATGATCCTGGGTTAGGTAAAGCGGCTCTCCCGGGGTCAGGCTGACGCCGACGATCCAGTCACCGGGCGTAATCCCGGCGTGCTCGGCCGGGCTGCCGCTCTCCACGCTCTTGACAGAATATTTATAGCGTAAGCCGAGATCATAGAACCCCAGGGGATTGACATGCGCGGCGACCGCGCGCGGTTCAGTCCAACCTTCTCCCTCCGGTGACTGAACCGAGAGGGTAATCTCCTGCCCAATCTTCTTTCGGATAAGGGCGGTAATTTCAAGGTCATTAGCAATGATTTCATCATCAATCTTTACGATCCGATCACCGATCTTAATCTGCTTTTGCAACTCCGTAAGTTCGCCGCCTTCCTCCATCCAGCCATCGATAATTGGCGAAAAGGAAGGTTGGACCATGATTTGATATATATTACCCCGTCCCTGGCCGGGTTCGGCAACAACGTTGCGGACAAACTGCTCGGAACCGGTGTCAATCTGCCGTTCAATTGTGAAGCGCAGGGGCTTGCCGGTTGACATGGCCACAGCTTCCTGGATGTCGCTGAAGGAGGCAATCGGCTTATTATCAATCGTTAAGACCTTGTCACCGCTGCGCAGACCGGCGCGATAGGCAGGGCCGCTCTCCTCCACATAACCCAGCACCGGGTGCATTCTCGGCACACCGTAAAGCTGCGCACCCACCAGAAGAAAGAAGCCGAAGACCAGGTTCATCACTACCCCGGCGATGAAGATCAATCCCCGGGAACCCACGCCCTTGCTCATCAATTCATCCGGCGCGCCGGTGCAATCCTCTTCCCCGGGGAGGTCGCTCGCCCCGGCGAGTTTGACATAGCCACCCAAAGGCAGCGCGCCAATGCCGTACTCAGTGCCACGGATTTTAAAC